>CAXBNB010000175.1:0-7529 GCA_963976505.1 uncultured Reichenbachiellaceae bacterium | reverse complement strand
GAAATGCTGCCAATATGCTTAAAAATACGCTTATGAATGTAAATGAAGTGTGCTATGAAATAGGATTTCAAGACCCCAACTACTACCGTAAATGCTTCAAAAAAATGTATGGCGTATCACCATCAGAATACAGAGACAAGCCTTTTGATCACCCAGTATTAAGCAAGGAAGAATAAAACGTTTGTTAACTTTTAATAAAGACTCCAATGCATGTCATCAAGTTATATGAAAGTCAATTGTACCATTAAAATAGACAAATGTGCCTCATATAAATATTTCGTATGTTGAAAAGAAGAATATAAAACATTCTCTTTACCTTCAAATTTGAAATTTATTCGAACAGCCCTTTTAAGCCATATTCATTACCCTCAATTACTCATTTGAATGTACAACCATAGTTTTTTGAAAAAGTCAATCCTTCCTATTCTAATAATTCTAAGTTTTATTTTTTCTTGTCAAAAAACGTCTTACAACGAACCTTTGATATCCTTGGATGAATACAAAATTGTCGATGGATTTAATTTGGAAGTAGTTGCTTCTGAGCCCCTGCTTGATGCTCCTGTAACTATGGACTTTGACAACCAGGGCAGAATGTGGATAGTCGAGATGATAGGCTATATGCCAAATATTGAAGGAATTGGTGAAAACGAACCAGTAGGAAGGATTTCAATTCTAGAAGACCTGGATAATGATGGAGTGGCTGATCACAGCAAGATTTTCCTGGACAATTTGGTTCTACCGAGAGCAATTGCTCATTTGTATGGAGGTGTGTTATATGTTGAGCCACCAAACCTCTGGTTTGTAGAAATAGACAATGACACTCCTGGAAAAAGGACATTGGTAGATTCTATCTATGCTGATGCAGGCAATGTAGAACATCAGCCAAATGGACTCATGATGAACATAGACAATTGGATTTACAATGCCAATTCCAATTTCCGATACCAACGTAAAAATGGCAAATGGATTAAAGAGCCTACCTCCTATCGAGGACAATGGGGCATCACCAAAGATGATTTTGGGAGGTTGTATTACAACAGCAACTCCAATCAAATCAAGGGCGATTTTATATTGCCCAACAAAGTAATCAGAAACCCATTTTTAAGACCATCAGAAAATGTCAACCGCACTTTGACTAAAAACCAACGGGTTTATCCTATGCATGCGACATCTATCAACCGAGGGTATCAGGAAGGTAATTTGGATCAAGACAGCATGGTGGTGAATACTACCGCTGCTTGTGGTCCTCTGATATATAGAAGTGGTCAGTTTCCCAAAGAATACGATCAAAATGCATTTGTTTGTATCCCTGAGGCCAACATTATCAAACGAAATATTTTGAGTTTTGAAGGTTCAAAAGTTGTAGCCACACAGGCATGGGAAAACAAAGAATTTATTGTTTCTACAGATGAAGGATTTCGTCCAGTAAATCTGTTCAATGGACCAGATGGAGCCATGTATATTTTAGACATGCATCGAGGTATTATTCAACACAAAGCTTTTATTTCACAATACCTAACACAACACCTAGCAGACAAACAACTGGATACCATAAAATCAATGGGCAGAGTCCTAAAGGTTACAAGCACAGAAAATCCATTGAATACTATTCCTGATTTTGAAAAGACATCAGCGGCAGAATTGGTGAAATTACTGACAAGTAAAAATGGTTGGATTAGAGACAGAGCACAGCAATTACTTATTAGCAAAGGTGACACTTCAGTTCAAGAGGATTTAATAAGGTTGATCAATGAAGGCGGCTCTACTACCACACAAACCCATGCATTATACACATTGGATGGACTGGGTAAACTCACTTTTGAATTGCTACAAGAAACAATACTTTCAGATACAAACCATAATGAATTAATAGCTCATGCTCTAAGTCTTGCAGAAAATTTTGCTAAAAAAAATAATATCAACTCCATGAAGCAATTGACCGCTTCATTAATAAACAGGAATGACTCTATAATCGATATTTATCTCTGTGTCACTTTACAACCCTGGTTCAAACTGTCTAGCACTGAATTTCTTCCGTTTATCAGTCAATTATCCATGCGTTATTCTAATGAACCAAACTATCAGGAAGCCATTGCAAGTAGTCTTTCGGGTTTGGAAGAATTATATTTAGAAAAACACAACCAGTCTGACATATTGGAGAAAACCCTAGCTGGAATCATTAAAAACAAAAAAGACAGTGTCATCAATCCTATTTATGTAAACGTATCTGTGAAAGAAGATGGTCGTACCAATGGATTAAAACTCTTCAGAAGCATTTGTGCTGCTTGCCATGGTCCTAGCGGTGATGGTATTGCAGAACTAGCGCCTCCACTTAGAGAGTCGGAGTATGTGACCGGTTCTATTCATAGGTTGGCTACTATAATATTACACGGACTTCAAGGTCCGGTCCATGTCAATGGCAAATTGTATGAACTCAACGGCACCATGCCAGGATTGGCCAATAACAAATCTTTGTCTGATCAGGATATAGTAGATATCATCCGTTTCCTTCAAAATGCATACGTCCACGACAAAAAAGGCATTTCAGCCAAGGAAATCAAAGCATTGCGGAATGCTCCTCCCAAAAATGGTTACCCCTACACTGAGCAACAACTTTTAGAAATGGATTTTGAAAATTAGATTTGTTGCCTTGTTCTTATGATTATACACAACCTCCAAAAGATATTGGGTCAACATTTCAAATGATTTGAAGGCTGAAAACAATAAGAATCTGAATTCCGAATTATCTTAATTACAATTCACTTTTTTCAGGAGTTTCTTCGTAGAGGTCATCAATCTTGGCATTTGTCTTTACAGCAAAATCCTGCATTTGTTTGTAGTACTTCTCTACCAATTCAGGATAGGCTTCTGCCCTATTGTATTTCTCTGCAGGATCCATATTCAATTCGAATAATTCAATCCCACCATCTTTTGTATTTCTGAATTTCCAGGTTTTATCCCTTACTGCTTCTACTCTTTTGCCTTTGAGGTATATAAACTGTTCCCTTGGCGAGCTTCCAGTTCCTTTTAGTAAAGGCCATATATTTCGTCCATCGATTTCTCTACCCTCGGGGACTTTACTTCCCGAAACATCAATAATCGTTGAGAATAAATCCATGGTAGTCGCCAATTCGTCGGACACCTGATTTTCAGGAATCTGTCCTGGCCACCTCACTATTCCTGGAACTCTAAATCCACCTTCGTAGGTAGTAGCTTTCGAGCCCCTAAGCATGCCGGTGCTACCTCCATGCCATGGCTCTACGCCACGCTGGAGCATCCTGTCTGGCAGATTCTGCCAAGGCCCATTGTCACTGGTAAAGATTACCAACGTATTGTCATCCAAATTCTGCTCTTTAAGTGTTTTCATGATTTGTCCCACACTCCAATCTATGGTTTGTACTACATCACCATATAATCCAGCTTTAGATTTCCCTCTGAAGCTTTCGGCAGTACTAATCGGCAAATGAGGCATGCTGTGAGCAAAATACAAAAAGAACGGATCGTACTTTGACGACTTTATAAACTTTACCGCCTCGGTAGTATAATCTATGGTAAGACTATCCTGTTTGAAACCAATTTCCCTGATTGGTGTGTTGTCATGGTATAGTTCGAGCTTATTGTGCTCCTGAGGTAACCATGGACACCAAGGTAAAATCATGTCATTGCTATAAGGTAGTCCATAAAAATGATCAAATCCTCTTCCTGTTGGCATCAATTCTGGTTTGCCATATCCAAGATGCCATTTTCCAATTGCCATGGTTTTATAGCTCTGTTCTTTCAACACATCCGCAATAGTGATTTCTGTCAAAGGCAAACCATGTTTGGATTCAGGGCCTATATTAGTGGGCAGGTTTCTTATGGGATATCTACCTGTCAGCAAAGCGGCCCTTGAAGGAGTACAAACCGGAGCAGCTGCATAAAATGAGGTCAACCTGATCCCTTCACTTGCCATTTGGTCAATGTTTGGGGTTTTGATTATTGGATGACCATAGCAAGCCAAATCTCCATATCCCATATCATCAGTAAATATGATGATGATATTTGGTTTTGACCCGACCACATTTTGTTTGTTTCTAGATTGACATGATGTAATCAATAACATTGCAAATAATACGAGTGTAAAACCTGATAGATTGGCTAGAAATTTCTTCATGTAACAATATAATTTATTTGGACTATTTTGGACAACTATCTTAATCTATTCAACTCCTGTCGTTTTTCATCAATAGCTTCAGCCAATTGGTAAACAGCCATGGCATACATTTCACTATGATTGTATCTGGTGATCACATAAAAGTTATTGAACCCTAACCAATATTCCATGCCGTCGTTTTGCTCAAGCTGGATCAATGTAGAAAGAGAACTGGGTGAAATATTGCCAACAGGTCTATAACCTAAATTGCTGTAATGAGACACGCTGTATTTTGGCTTCAGTGATTGTTTATTTACTGTTTGGGCATCCGAAGATTTCACTGCCTGACTCACAATCATCTGACCTTCTTTCCATCTATGTACCTTCAGGTAATTGGCTATGCTGGCGATGGCATCTTCAGGAGAATCCACCAAATCCCGTGTTCCCCCTTCATCAAAGCTCTTCGCATAAGCCTTATAGCTACTTGGCATAAACTGGCAATAGCCCATAGCCCCAGCGTAAGAACCTTTGAGGTTGTACACATCTAACTTTTCTTCATTGGCCAATTCTAAAAAGTGTCCCAATTCAGACTTGAAAAACTTGGCTCTTCTGGGGAATCCAAAACCAAGTGTGTAGAGTGCATCCAATATCTTGTACGTGCCTTTTCGTTGACCAAAAAAAGTTTCCACTCCCAATATCCCCAAAATAATTTCCTCAGAAACGCCAGAATCATTGCTTACCTGCTTCAAAGTTTCTTCGTTTTCATTCCAAAAGCTTACACCTGCTAAAATTCGATCATCTTTCATGAAAATATTTCTATACCTTGTCCAATTCATCTTACTTTCAGCAGGATTGTTCATTTTGTCAATGATGTCTTCCTGGTATTCTGCTTTGCTTAGAATGGACCGGACTTCTTCCTCTGTCAATTTAGATTGGGAAGAAAAATCTTTAATAAAGGATTCTACAGCAGCCTGGTCAATTTGGGCATTAACAAAAAACGAGACAAATATTAGAGACAAACAAACTGTTAGGTGTTTTGTGAATTTTGGCATGCGGCAAAATTATAAATATTGAATGTAGGAAAAAGAAAGTACGAGATGAATAATTCATCTATCGTCAATAAAGGCAAAGATTATTCCAAAGAATCATCATATCTGTAAAAGATATCTGAGAAAGGATATGGCAAAAGTATTTTACAAAATAATTTATCACAATCCGTTTATATTATGATCCTTTGGCTCATATCCATTATTCAGACATTAGCCAAGGATTCGCACAGTCACAATTATTCAAAACGAAATATGACTATTTCCCAATTGATTGAAAAGCTTATTTCACTTTAAACTGAAGATTGATTTTAGGATGTGATTTAGGGGCATCTACGGCATTCAAAACCTTAAATTTCATATTGAATGAATCAAGTGCTTTTATTGTCTTCACTTCTAATATAGTTGTGGTATTAGGCTTGATGTTTACAATATCAGCATGAAGATGAAGTGTGTATTCGCTTTGGTTTTCAAGTACAAATTCAGCATCGCTGGTGTTTTCTATTGTGATATGTGCCACGGTAGTTTTGCTAGAATATGTCACTTCTTTGATCACAATAGAGCTTTCAATCAGTGGTACTAAAAATTCATTTTTCCCAATAAGTGTATTGTTAAACCAAGCTACAGTGCGTCCGTTCATCAATGCATCTTTAATTCCGCCCTCCGTTTTGTCCTTGGAAAACACAAGCGTGATTGGTCGGTGACCTCCTTCAGGAACATCGTATTGCCAGTCAATCAAACCATGAATGTCAGAGGAACCAATTACTGCCAAGTTGTTGTCAAAAGCAATCTGTAACGCTTCTTCAGAATAATTCTTATCGTTGACAACTTCTATACCATGCAACAATCCTTCTTTGATCAACAATCGATGCATATCGGTCAGCTTAGCCATTCCATCTTTTACCTGACTGGTCCAGTTTGGATGGTTCCAAAAAATAAAGGCTCCTTGTTTTTTGGCTTCTCTAAACACTTTCACAGGGTCATCATCCATTAGTTTGTTGGCATCTTCTATGAAAATGGCATTGACGTGTCCTGGAGGCATTGATCTGGTTACTTCCGAACCGCGTACTACTATCAAGTTTTGATTTTTGGCAGAATTAAGTGCCAATTGGTAAGACCTATTTCTATTAGGATGGGGTATATCCTCTTTATGTGGCTGATATTCAAGGTGCTCGGTGAGTGATATCACATCCAACCCATCACGAACAGCTTCTTGTACTCTGATATCTGGCCATACACTTCCATCAGAAAAAACACTATGCTGGTGAAAATCACATTTCAATACTTTATAACCCGGAACATCAGGAAAGGTGATTTTCCTACCAGATGAATGACTATGTCCGTGACCATGTGGAGTTTGGGCTGAAAGACAATAGGTAAGCAGAAAGCAAAACAAAAGTGTAGTTGATTTTTTCATTGTGATAGTGTATTGATGATAAGTTTCTTCACATTAAAACGAGTATTCAAGGTTAATTAAATAAATTCAAAATATACAAATATTAAAATATTATTTACTTATGTGAAAACCTCATTAACGGTACCCCTTTCTTATTTAATTTAATTTAATCAAATCAATTTCTATTTTGTTTCACAAACTGGAATTTACATTTGATAATGCTTGTGAGGACAACTGCCAGTCGGCAGACATGGCAAACATTGGCGTTAACCTCCTTTGTACGAAGTGTTCATAATAATACATTAAATATATCTATAATTGACTTTCATGGAATTGATCAACCTGCTTTCTCAAGTTCATACATCATTTTCAAGTGTTTTTTTTATTACTTTCACCACTGAACTAAAAGTCACAAGGCATCTCAAAAAAATCGTCCATACTATCTATAGCTGTATCCATCATGATGACGGTGTTTTTCGGCTTTCAATTAACAAATTTGGCTTTTGACTATGAGTTTGAAAAGTTCTTCCCCATAGATGATCCTGAGTTAGATTTCTACAAAAAATTCTCCGATAAATTCGGGAATGACAATGACTACTTGTTGATAGGAATAGAAAATCAATCGGGTGTTTTTAAGTCTGATTTTCTTCATAAGGTTGATCAATTGACTCATGACCTCAAGACATTACCTCAATCCAATCAGGTCTTGTCCATTACCAATTCAAAAAAACTGATCTCAACTCCTCTGGGTTTTGTTGAGATCCCTCTCATCCACCTGGATGACACTTCTAAACTCAAAAAAGACAGTATACACCTATTCGAAGACCAGTATTACAGGCAATCTTTCTTCGCAAAAGATGCCAAAGGAATTCGATTGATCCTATTTCATGACAGAATCAATGATGTAAAAAAATCGGATCAGTTTGTTTTTGCTATCGATTCGTTGGTCAATAAA
>CAXBNB010000174.1:0-7550 GCA_963976505.1 uncultured Reichenbachiellaceae bacterium | reverse complement strand
AAACCAAATAAAGGTTGCTTTGTGACAACTCTTCTTTGTCTTCTGCCTCTAGTTTGGTGATTTCGCGCTTATCCCCACTTTCCTGATTGGTATTTTCATGTGATTTTTTTGCTTCTGGTTTATATACAATAGTTCTATCTTCTGAAAATCCATTGGCAATGCTATTCGCTGCAAAAAACCGAATTTGAAATTCTTTGGATGAAACAACTTCCTCTTCATCTGGTACCACATCAAACCCCCTTCTTCCAATCATGTCTTCAGAAGACAGCTTCAGCGAATAAGAGACTTTTTTATTGGTAGTATTTCCAGTTGCGGTCAGTTTATCTCCCATAGCCAACGGACGACCATTCACAAAGAGTTTTACCTGTGTGATGTCAATGGATGAAGAAATCGATACCTCCAAGTTGTAATTGGATAGGTTAGTGGTAGTGTAATTGTTTGCAGGGGATATCCATTCTATCTTAGGAGGCAATATTTTGTTTACGTCTTGTTTTTTAATGTTGAGTACCTCAGAAGTCTTATCAAAAGAACCTGTTTCCAACATTTTGAGTACCACATCACGCCTGTGGAATTTTTTACTAAAAGCCGATACATCGTGGTATTCCGCCAATGAGCCAGCTCCTTTATTGATGTGCCATCCAATGTATTTTTCACCTCCAGCTGATGCTTCATAGTAGCCTTGAGGTGTCCAGATTACCCATTCATTTTTGGAGGTAATGAACAGTGTGGCTAAGTTTTCCCCAGAAGATAAATTCCAAATTTTTATGGTTTGGTCGCTGTTTGACGACAACAGTCTGTCCTGTTCGTCGATCTCAGAAATTGCCCAAGTTTCACCTAAATGGCCTTCATAGTCATTCAGATACTCACCGTTTGGTTTGAATCTCTTGAGGGAATAAGTAGAGCCGATTACCACTTCGTTGTAATCGTTCACAAAAGAGTAGCTTCTGATGATCCCGTCTTTCATTTCGTCAACGGATACACCATTGTTGCCAAAGTTGATGCGCTGTTCCGACTGCTTTTCGATGGCATGTCCCATGAACTTATTCTTATTCCTGACAAAGGATTTTGGGTTCGGTTTTTCAGGGTTCAGGCTCAGGTTCGTAAGATTGAAAGTCTTTTCTAAAGGCGCATCGTCCAACAATTCTGTTGGATTGCTTTGGCCAAATGCGATAGTATTTTCTTCTGTATTGTACCCTACGGCAAAAACACCTCTGCCATTGCCCACCAGGTTACGAACAGGTTTTCCTGATAAAGCATCCCAAATAAAGATATTCTTGTCATTGCCACCCGCTGATGCCAGGTAAATGCCTGGTTCTTCGTCAAATTTTTTGAAAGGTGCAAAAACAGCAGCACTGACTGCATTGTCGTGATAGTTGAAGTCTGTTATGGCAGATTCCGTTTCTAGGTTATATACTTTTCCCTTTCGGCTAAAAGCGACTAGGTATTTGCTGTCTTTAGATACTGTCAATGAATTGACGGCAGATTCAATGTTGTCTAGTTTACTTAAAAACCGTCCCGAATTGGTCCTCCTGATACTAATCTGCTTCCATTTTGGTTGATGTCCACACTTTGAATAATTCCACTATGCCCTTTAAGGAATCCGCGTGCTGCAATGTTATTGGAACTCGCAATCGTTGAGATATCCCAGAGCCCGAGGGTTTGATCTGCCGAAGCACTTGCAAGCCATTTGCCATCAGCAGAAATCGCTAGGTCATTGATGATGTTTTTGTGTCCCTTTAATGTATGTGATATTTTACCCAGCTGCAGGTCCACTACCCGAATGGATCCAATGGTTGCAGGATCACCTCCGGCTTTATCAAAAAAACCACCTAAAAACAGATAGCGCTCTGTTGGGTCAAGCGCTGCAGCATATATTTTCCCATCTACGCCATCTCCAATTTGGAACCTGAGTGTTTTGACGAGGCTGCCATCTGATACGTCCCATATCCGCACGGTCTTGTCCTCTGACGCTGAAATCAGTTGCTTTCCACCCTTGATAAAAATCACATCATGCACCAATCCAGAGTGCCCATGATTGTCAATAATGAGTTTTTGGGCGTTGCTGCAAAGTGATATGGAGAGGAACAAAAGGAAGCATAGAACACTTTTGTATTCAAAAAGGAAAAAACATTTCTCTTTGTGGTCTATATCCATTTGTAATTTCATCGAGTAGAAGGTATTAGTGATCATTATTGATTCAAATTATTAAGAGTTCAGGACAATACACAACTAATGATTGGAAAATTGACTCTTTTAACATTCGCATTGAATATTTATCTGCTAAAGCTATAATTATTTACAGTAAGGCTTCCGTCTGCATTGACCAAAAGTTTATAAGACGATGCACCCAATTTAAATTCATATTCAGCATCTGATTTTTTATCGTACTTATAGGTACTTCCAGAAACAGAAAACCATACTTCTAATTGTGTTTCTGACAATGAGGTAATCTTAACCGATGAAACTTTTCCTGAACTGTCCGTTTTCTTATCAGATCTATACCAGACACCAAAAATTGAATTGTCAGTATTGGTATTGATCTCTTTGGTAGGCGTATATAGTTCATCAAAATCACTATTGCCATACATGTCTTTCATAACCAACTGGTCATTGGCACGCATATCTATGATTCCCCCTGACACAGTTTTGTACTGATTGGGTGCTATTTTGGTGTATCTAATTGGTCCTTGGTTCATACGCCATTTTTTACTGTAGTCTTCCATACTGGTCGTGTACACATCCAGATCAACACCGTTATAGACTATTTCTATGTATTTTTTTCTCTTGTCTTTATAATAATTATAATCACATACCCATTTACCTTTTGACTCATATTTCATTACATGTGCTTCAGCCGTGCTGGTCACCACAAAATCATTTTGTATGTTTTCAACCCTTGAAGTAGGGTGCTGCAACCCATTGGTTAGTTTACCAACTTCATCAAATACATATTCTTTTAACTCCGACACGGAAATGTAGGAATCACGGTTGGTATCTGCTTTTTTTGATTTCATGCCATTCAATACAGAATAGGTAAATACCCCATTCTTCCATTCATCGCTTTCAAGGGCAAACTCAGTACCTGATGCAGAGGATATAACAGTTGCACCTGTGCCATTTCTCATGTCTGCAAAGATTTCCTTCATCAGTTCGAATGAGTTTTTAAGCCCAAGGTCATTGCTGCTTTTTACTGTCTTGAATCCCCTGGATTTCACTCCTGTTGCATTGGTGGATTTTGTTCCTGCCACTACTTCAGTCCCTTCTTTATCAATTTCTCCAGAGTGACAAGCATCAATCATCAATAGCCTATTGCGGGCTTTAGTATTCTGGAATAGCGATTCTATTTCTGTGTATTTCAATCCTCGAAAAGAAGGATTGTCGAAGATCATGTCACTGGTGGCTATGTAATAATCTAAGTTTTCATCCAACAAGCCATGGCTTGCTACGAAAATAATGACTTCATCATCTTCATTGGCACTGTTGAAAAAATCTGAAGAGGCAAGTATGTTGCTTTTGGTGGCAGATATGTCAGTAAATGATTTTACAAATACCTGTCCATAATCTGCTTTCCTGGTTTCAAAAAATGCAGCCAAGTCTTTGGCATCTTTGGCAGCATAGGTCAAGTTGTATTCTGAATCAACAAACTTACTGACACCAATATTGAAAAGATACAAGTTCGGTTTCACTTTCTTTGTGCAAGTGATTTCAAATGTTGCTGGAGCGGATTCCAGTCCTTGCTCGTTGATTACAGATACACTTACCCTGTTCATTCCGCCACTCAATGTCAGCTCAATATTCTTTTTGATTGCTCTGGATGGCTTAATAATAGTAGATTTATCTTCAACCACAGGTACATTATTCACTAAAATTTTGAGTTGGGTCAGGTTGACTTTTTGATCACTGGCCTGAATCGAAAAGCTGATGTTTTTTTCTCCGGTAGTTCGAGAAAGGTGATCAATGCTTGCTTGAATGGTTGGTAGATTATTGAGGTCTATCTTGTCGTCTGAAATTCCTATTTGTTTGATCCTTTTTTGATAGGCTTTTTGATAAGCTTCTAACAAGGAAGGCTGGGTAAAACCAATTGATTCAGCCACTTTATCAGGTCTGTTCAATTTTATTTCAAATTGTGCAGCAGGGTAGATGTTTTTTTGATCTCCATAAGCAATATTTCCAATGGCTTTTTTTGCCATGCTATAGTATCCATCTTCAGAGACAATGAAATAATGGTCTGTATCATTTCCATGCAGCAATGCCTTTTGCTTTTTGTTTTTATAGTCCCAAATTCTAATAGTACCATCCAATGCCCCTGTAAACAGTAAGTTTCCATCTTTGGTGAAATCAAGCCCGGTAATGGTAGAATAATGTCCTTTCAGTTTTCCAAATAGAGTTAGAGAGCTTACGTCATATAGATCTACATCAAACTCCAGCGGTTTTTCTTTATCTCCAAACCACACCGTTTCTGCAGTTTTACCAACCACCAAGTGTTTCCCATCAGGAGTGACCTTCATGAAAGAAGGTGCACCAATTTCATAAGCAATGGATTTTACTAATTTCTTATCGGCCAATGTATACACATCAATCTTATCTACTGTACTGGCAAATAGTTTGGTTCCGTCTGGAGAAATGGCTGTTCCAATGATATATACAGCACTTGGAAAAGCTGCAATTTCATTGTCAGTACTTTTGTCAAATACTTTAAAACCAAATTTACTTGTACCAACAGCAGTCCTTTTTAAATAGTGTTTTCTGGATTCACCATCGGAATGCAGAAGGGCATAATTGTTTTTTTTATTGAAGTATTTATAGGGCTCTTCGGTAATTTGTTTGGGTTTATCCTTATTTACTCCAAAATAGTCACCGGAATTGTTTTTTGAAGAATAAATCGCTTCACTGATATTGAGGGCGTTCAAATCCCAGGTAATTACCGAAGTATTCATTAGCGTATAAAGCTCCATTTTTTGCTCATTCCAATATAACCCTGCGATTTCAGAAACACCCGGACTAAAAGTCTTGATTTGCTGCCTATTGGCTAGGTCGTAAAATGTAAGATTGGTTTCTTTACTGATTCCCACAATGATGTCATTTGCAACATCATAGGCCATTCTTCCACCTGAAATATCATCATGCCCCACAACTCCTCCGATACTTTCTGTTTTGCCAGTCTGAAGATTCCCAACCAGAATATGGCCATCGGTGTACGATGCAATTATTTGATTGTCTCCTTTGACGAAATACAAGTTTTGAATATCTGATGCTTGATTGTATTGCTTTACCAATTGTCCATTATCCATCCTTAATACTACAATTTTAGACTCATTGCCAAGCGCTAACAACTTGCCGTCGTTACTCACTGCATTGACAATCCACTTATTTCCATATTGTTTTAAGTCGTTGCGGTTCATCTCTTGGCTTTGTGAGATGTCGTGAAAGGTGAAGGTGAAATTGGTTACAAAATTAGAATTGATGTATTCCATTTTCTTTTGTGTGTGTACCCTATACTTTCCGTCGGGTGAAATAGAAACGGATGACATGCCACCCTCGCTCTTTTTCATTGTTGTTTTTTGAACCTGATCGGTTTTGTAGTTCCATATATTGACGACATCATCGGAATACAACAAACCCTTACCATTGGGTAAAAAGTGAATGTCATTGACATCACGTTTCAAATCTTTTTGATATATGATACTCTTGGTATTGATATCCCAGATAAAAATTTTGCCCCTCCCGTCACTGGTAGCAAGAAGGGTGTTGTCATCGTTGAAATCCATACCGGTCACTACAAACGAATGACCTTCCAAAGGCCAATGCAAACCTTTTTGCATATCCCAGAGTAGAATTACTCGGTCTCTTCCACCTGTTGCCAGCCATTTTCCGTCTTTTGAAAAATGGGCATGAAGAATAAATTCCTGATGACCTAGCTGGGGAATTACATGACTTTGTGATTGTGCATGAGACAAAATAAGAATGTAAAAAGAAAGTAAGAGGCAATACTTTTTCATGGTTTATTGTTGATGATTATAGAAGGAAAATTTAGTTCTGAACAAGGAAAATTATATTCCGAGATCAGGAATTCGTTTTTTTGCATCTTGACCATAAGATTCATACTTCGTGCCTTGCCCATATTTATATGCCATTTCCAACTTATTTTTGATCTGAGCGACATGAGAAGACCATAGCTTGGGAGCATTATGATAATAATGAAACCAACTTGCTAATGCGGAATAATAATATATTAAAGGGTGAGGGTTGGATAGATTCGTTATGGCATAATTTAAATGACTAGCACTGGTAAAATAGTCTTTGTCTTCAAATGCCTTCATTCCAACAATAAAATTACCACCGACATTTTTAGAATTAAAGGTCTCTTCATCTAGAGATACTGCTTTATTTCCAATGGTTGTTGCTTCTTGAAACCTGCCATTGTCATAATATGCCATAGCTAATTCCCCAAGCATGATAGGTGAGTTTGGAGCAAAATTTTTGCCCGACTCTAGGATTTCCAAAGCTCGTGCATCATATACATAGAGATTGTTTTTTTTCATGTATGAAATTGCATACCATTTGCAGATATTTCCTTTGGTGTTGGCATCAATTTGATCTGCACCATCCATCATCATTACCAGCATGTTGTACGCCGTTTCGAAATCGGCATGGGCAATCTCAATGTTATTATAGTACCTATGATTATGAGCTCTGTCATAGTAGGAGCGAGGTTCGTTTGGAAAGGTTTTCACTACTTCATCTAAAAACTTTTTGGCTTTATCGTAATCCTTTTCTTTTACCTGATAAATGGCTGCTTTCCAGGAATAAGGCCAATAATAAGTAGGATCAGACTTTATAGCATTCTCAAAGTCTTTAAGCGCATCCTTAGCAGCGTTTTTATTGTAGTACTTGACCCCACGTTCAAAATAGATCTTTGAAAGATTGATTTTTTCTTTTTTTCCAAGCTTTAATGCTTGATCAAGAAGCTCTATTGCCTCATTGGAGAAGTTACTGCTAATTCCTTTTTGAAGGCAATCATTTGCAGAAGAGCAATCTTGTGACTTCAATTGTAATGAGAATACACTCAACAGGATAATAATAAATGTGAATCTGATGTAATGCTTTAATGATGCCATGAACTTTTAAGTTTTTAAATGAAAACTTAAAATAAGGCATAAGAAATAGCTAATTGAATACCCTGTAAAGGGTATTTTGTTCGAGTAAATGTGGCTGTACTTTTGTACTTTGCCAATGGAATAAAAAGAACACAATGGTTTTGGTGGCAATAGAATAAACTATTGTCTTTAAGGAAATATTCGTTGAAGTTGGTATTACTTTCTCATGTACCACAACCTCCTAAGATGAAAAAAGCAATTATTTTTGGTGTTAATGGGTATTTAGGAAGACATATCGCTTTTGCACTCAAACAACAGAATATAGAATGTATTCCTATTGGTAATGCAAAAGAATCAATTGATAAGCTAGTAAATTATAAACAAATAGATATTAGTGAAAAAAATGATGCAAAAAAAGAAAACTGTAGTTAAAAAAACTAAAGTTAAAACAAA
>CAXBNB010000173.1:0-7609 GCA_963976505.1 uncultured Reichenbachiellaceae bacterium | reverse complement strand
AAAGGCAAGCTTAGAAAGACAAGGCTCAAAGGGTATGTCATAGAAAAAGACACACCTAACAGACTCGATATAAAACCAAACTCTTCTCCCACCAAAAAGCAAAAAACAATGAGGCAATCATGGATCAACAAGTGATCAAACTTATTTGAAATAAAGTTTGGGAAAGTGTTTGATAATAAATCTATTTAACGGAAATTATCATTCAAAATTAAAGGTCATTGTAAAAACCTTTACTCAAAAACTCACTCTTAAAATATAAACGGCATGGCGAAGAAAGGTAGTGATAAAAAAATATTCGTTCTTGATACATCAGTCATTTTATACTCTCATGATTCTATAATGCATTTTGCGGAACACGATGTGGGAATACCAATTACAGTACTGGAAGAGCTTGACAATTTCAAGAAAGGAAATGACACCATCAATTTTGAAGCCCGTGAGTTCGCTAGATTGATAGATAAATTATCTGAAGGTCACATGCTTCAGGATTGGATTCCACTCAATGGTAAAACCAAAGGGAGGTTTAAAGTATTGATGCACTCTAACCCTAAATTGGATGCTGAAAAAATATTTGATGATAAGAAAAACGACCACAAAATCCTAAATGCGGCACTGAACCTCCACGAAGAAGAAAAAGACAAAAAGGTCATTCTTGTTTCTAAAGACATCAACCTTAGGTTGAAGGCTAAATCACTGCATTTGAATGCTGAAGATTATGAAACCGGTAAAATCAAAGATGTGAGGTCTTTGGTATCAGGGAAACATGAGTTGAACAAAGTATCTGCTGCTGCCATCAACGACTTATACAAAGATTTTGCTGTTGACAAAAAACGAATATTAGGCACTAGAAAGCCCATCAACAACTGCTATTACATAGTAAAAAGTGATAAAAACTCTGCACTGGCTTATTACAACCCTCAAACTGATTTGATCGATCATGTAGAGAAAAAAACTGTCTATGGCATCAAACCTAGAAATGCAGAACAAGCATTCGCCATTCACGGCATGATGAACCCTGAAGTCAAGCTTTTGGCTATTACAGGAGTAGCGGGCACAGGAAAAACCTTATTGGCACTGGCTTCTGCATTGGAACAACGAAGAAATTTCAAACAGGTCTATTTGGCTCGCCCGATCGTCCCATTGAGCAATAAAGACATTGGATATTTGCCAGGCGACATCAAATCCAAACTCAACCCATACATGGAACCTCTTTGGGACAACCTAAAGTTCATACAAAACCAATACAGGGAAACCGACAAGGAATACAGTAGGATTACAGAAATGCTCAACAAAGAAAAGTTAATGATCACTCCATTGGCTTACATAAGAGGTCGAAGCTTATCCAATATTTATTTCATTGTCGATGAAGCCCAGAATCTTACCCCTCATGAGGTTAAGACGATCATCACAAGAGCTGGAGAAAACACTAAAATCGTCTTTACTGGAGACGTCAATCAAATTGACACACCCTACCTAGACTCTCAAAGTAATGGACTTTCTTATTTGGTTGACAGAATACAGGGGCAACCTTTGTTCACTCATATTAATTTAGAAAAAGGAGAGCGCTCTGAATTGGCTAATTTAGCAAATGAGTTACTGTAAGCAATAATTTACAACCCTTCAGCCTTTCATTGAACCACTCAGAGTATTTCTTTAGGGGTTTATGATAATAAGCATGTTGTTTACTCAATAAATACTCAAAATTTGCTCATGTCTAAATGGACGGTTTTCAATTTAACCCGTTGAAAAAGCAAAAAAAGTCAAACAACATACAAACTCAATTTTACCCTATAAATGAAATTTAAATTTTTAAATGTTTTAACATTACTGATTACTTTTTTTTACTCAGAGGTCGCTGGTCAAAATCAATTTCAAAGAAACAACTTAATCCCAAATAAAGTTGAAATCAATTCTCTCCAGCAAAGACTTGAAACAGATCAGTCCGAAAGAAAAAGACTGGCCGTCGAATTTGCAGAAAGAAATGGATTGGAATCCGGTAAAATATACAGAAATGACAGAGTGATTGAGATTCAGAAATTATCTTCTGAGAACATCCCACTTTATTATACAACATTCAATATCAATGCAGCTCAAACAACCGGTACGTCAAGCTTATGGACCGGAGGCCTTTCAGGCTTAAACTTAAATGGCGAGTCAATGACTTTAGGAATATGGGACGGAGGTGCTGTCCGAACCAGCCATCAAGAGTTTGGTGACAGAGTCACGTTGGCAGATGGAATCGAATTTTTCTTCTCAAACAGCGGCACAGAACATGCAACCCATGTCGCTGGAACGATGATCGCATCAGGAGTATCTGCTCCGGCCAAAGGCATGGCTTCCGCTGCTTTGCTCCGTTCAAGCGATTGGAACTCTGATGAATCCGAAATGACAGCTTTTGCAGCAGCAGGTTACCTAGTATCTAATCATTCTTATGGGTTCAGTACTAATGCCCAAGACGGCTGGTTAAATTGGCGTTTTGGCTACTATGACGAAACTGCTGAAGCATGGGACGAAATAGCATATACGGCACCATATTATACCATTGTGAAAGCTGCTGGAAACGATGGAAATGATGGCAAAAACAGCTCCAGAAATGGATATGATCTACTCGAAGGAGCAGGTACTGCAAAAAACGTACTTGTAGTAGGAGCCGTAGATGATGTGCTCAACTACTCAGGAAACTCCAGTGTAAATTTGGCTTTTTTCAGCTCAACGGGCCCAACAGATGATGGCAGAATCAAACCCGATATTGTTGGAAACGGTGTGGATGTTCACTCCACCTTCAGCGCGGGAAACCTAGATTACGAGTCACTAAGCGGTACATCCATGGCTTCTCCCAATGTAGCTGGCTCGTTGATTTTATTACAACAGCATTACAACAACCTCAACAGCACTTTCATGAGATCTGCCACCCTCAGAGGGCTTGTCATACATTCAGCAAAAGAAGCTGGCTCAACCCCCGGCCCTGACTACAAGTACGGTTGGGGTTTATTAGATGCAAAAGCCGCAGCTGATGTCATCTCTAAAAATGAAGAATCTTCTCTAATAGAAGAACATACCTTGATCAATGGAGAGACTTTTCAAAAGGTAGTTTTAGCGGACGGGCTATCACCTCTTGTACTTACAATTTGTTGGACAGATCCCAAAGGAACCCCTCTTTCAGAAGGCATCAGCTCTCAAAATTCAACTTCTAAACTCCTTGTTAATGATTTGGATTCGAGGCTTACATCGTCTAGTTCAATTTATTCCCCTTGGACATTAGATCCAAGTGACTTAAGCGCATCTGCCTCTTCAGGAGACAATTCGATTGATAATGTAGAAAAAATAGAGATAAGCAGTCCTGCGTATGGAGAATACACTATTACTATAAATCACAAAGGTTCTTTAACCAATGGATTGCAAAATTTTTCACTGATCATTTCTGGTGTTGTGCCATCATCATGTAACCCTGTGAAACCAGGGAATTTCGCCACGAAGGACATCACGGATCAGTCTGCTATTGTGTCCTGGGATCCTTTATTAGGAGTAAACAATTATCAAGGAAGGTACAGAGAGAAGGGAATGTTTGAATGGACAACTTTTGAAACCACCAAGAACAGCGTCTCTTTATCAGAGCTATTGGCAGGAACTGTATATGAAGTAGAAATGCAATCACTATGTTCAGTTGTAGATATTTCCGAATTTTCTAGTCCTTTTGCATTTCAGACAGAATGTCGCGCTGATGTGCCTGAGAACATTACATTTGGCAACATAACCACCTCAAGTATTAGACTAAAATGGGATTCCGTTAGAGCCATTCAATCTTATGGTATCAGGTATAGGATGATAGGATCAGCCACTTGGCAATCAGAAACATCAAATATTTCTTCCATTTCACTCTCCGGATTAAATTCCGGAGATACTTATGAATTTCAAGTGCAATCTCAATGTTCAGAAGATTCCATTTCAAGTTTCTCTTCTTCTATAGAGTTTACTCCATACTGTATCGCCTCAGGAGAATCGTCAGACAATGAATGGATCCAATTGGTGCAATTCGGTTCAATTGAGAATGAAAGTGGAAATAACGGCGGATATGCCGATTTCAGTACATGGATCACAGAACTCCAAAGAGATTCTGAAGTGGAAATAGGCTTGCAAGCAGGGCAATTGACCAACTTTCCAAAATATTGGAATGTATGGATTGACTTCAATCAAAACGGCCTTTTCACAGATGCTGGCGAAAACGTATTGTCCAGTCAAGCTGATGAAGACAACCTCACTATACACCAATTCAATGTGCCATCAGATGCATTGTTGGGAGAAACACTAATAAGGATTTCTATGAAATACAACCAAAAATCAGGGGCCTGTGAAGCTTATGATTTCGGCGAAACTGAAGATTACACAGTCAATATTAAGGAAGAAATCAACGAGAATAATTTCATTCCTATCATTGGTAAAACTTCTACTGACATCATTTATGATCAGTCTTTGACAATATACCCCAACCCATCATCAACTGACATTAGCTTAAATCTAGCCTCTAAACTATCAGGCACAAAAGTTTCTATTATTGACATAAGCGGTAATGTGTTGTTTGCCTCCACTTTCATGAGCAGGATGATAGTGGATATTAGTGCATTCAGTAGTGGTGTCTATATCGTACAGGTAGAGACAACAACAGGCATTGAAGTAAGTCGGTTTATGAAAATATAAGTCAACACTTTTTCTACTTTCGCTAGAGTTTCAGGAGGACAGAGCTTTCTTCTAAAATATATTTACCTTTAGAATTGAAAACTTTTTACCTCCGTAAAAACGATATGATCCAACAACATTTCAGTTTAATTGGAATTAAGTGCTGCCTTCTTTTTATCACACATTTAGTTCTATTCTCCTGCATTCAGAACCAAAGAAATACCGCACCCAATATATTATTTATACTCACAGACGATCAGGGATGGGGAGATTTGAGCATCAATGGAAATTCCAATATAAATACTCCTAACATTGATAATTTAGCCAATCAAGGAGCCATTTTTGACAGGTTTTATGTCAGTCCTGTCTGCTCGCCTACTCGTGCAGAATTGTTAACTGGCAGGTATCATGTGCGAGGAGGGGTGTACAGCACGAGTGCAGGTGGAGAAAGACTGGATTTAGATGAAACCACCATAGCCCAAACCTTCCAACAAGCCGGATATCAAACCGCTGCTTTTGGTAAATGGCACAATGGAATGCAATACCCTTACCACCCAAATGGACGTGGCTTTGATGAATTCTATGGTTTTTGCTCCGGCCATTGGGGCAACTATTTCGATCCACTTTTGGAACACAATGGCAAATTGGTTCATGGAGAAGGATTTATCATAGATGATTTCACAAACAAAGCCATGGCATTTATTGAACAGAACCAAAACCAGCCTTTCTTTTTATACCTCCCGTATAATACGCCACATAGCCCCATGCAAATACCTGAAGAGTGGTGGAAAAAACAGGAGAATAAAGAACTCAAAATGCTCCACCGTGATCCAGAAAAAGAAGACATACAACATACAAAGGCCGCACTTGCAATGTGTGAAAATATCGATTGGAATGTGGGCAGGCTAGTGCGCAAACTCAATGAACTTGAACTAACTGATAATACCATTATTGTTTACCTATCAGACAATGGTCCCAACGGGTATCGATGGAACGGAGAAATGAAAGGCAAGAAAGGGTCAACAGACGAGGGAGGAGTTAGGTCCCCACTGATTATCCAGTGGAAAGGGCAAATTGATCCAGGTAAGAAAATCACTCAAATAGCAAGTATATTAGACCTGAACCCAACACTTACCCAGCTGGCTGGGGTTGAATTTTCACCTGATAAACCTTTGGACGGAAAAAGCCTAAAACCGCTTCTCGTGGAAAATGACCCTAAATGGGAAGATAGATTCATTGTCAATAATTGGAGAAAAAGCATAAGTGTAAGAAGTCAGCAATTCAGGTTAGATTCAGACAACAATCTATTTGATATGACTAAAGATCCCGGTCAAAATACAGATGTATCTGAACTACACATTGAAACTAAAAACGAAATGATGAAAATTAAGGAGCTATGGAAAAAAGATGTGCTATCGGAGCTTCCTGAAAAAGATTTAAGAACTTTCCCAGTAGGGCACCCTGAGTTCGAGTACACCCAAATACCCGCGCGCGATGGCGAGGCTCATGGCAATATTCAAAGGTCAAACCGCTGGCCAAATTGTTCTTATTTCACCAATTGGATTGACGAGGAAGACTTTATATCTTGGGATGTAAATGTATTAGAAGAAGGAAATTACAACGCAACAATCTATTACACTTGCTCAGAAGATAATACAGGAGCAACCATTGGGCTTTTCTTTGATGCTGACACTCTTAAAACCAAAATAACGAAACCCCACAACCCCCCATTAATTGGAATGGAATACGATCGACATAAACGAATAGAGTCCTATGTCAAAGATTTTAAGCCATTGGAAATGGGAATTATTCATTTGAATAAAAATAAAGGCCGACTGATATTACAAGCAACAGACATTCCTGGTTCGGAAGCTTTAGATTTTAGATTGTTAATGTTACAAAAACGAAACTTCACACCTGAGTTATAAAATTTATCGCCCTTAATAAGGACCAAATACTCCTTAATTGTCCATCAAAAAAAAAATAATTGCATTTAACCAATCGAATTCCAAGAATCTTCTAAATATTAGAAATTTATTATTTACTTTGGAATGAGTTTATCACCAATCAACCAACTATACGATGATAAAATACAATCCCAAAACGTACGTCTCGCATATATTTAGCGTTTACAGCCGGCATGTAATGAGAGCCCTTTTACCAATGATGGTATTAGTAGGGGGATTTACAGCTTCGGTGGAATACGTAATGAAGGAAATCATTAAACTAGAATATGAAGGCACTCTTGCATTTCACTCTATCCTAGGAATTATGCTAGGCTTGTTCTTGGTTATTCGAACCAATACCGCTTATGATCGATGGTGGGAAGGACGAAAGCTCTGGGGAGCATTGGTCAACAACTGTAGAACATTAGCAATCAAAATAAGTTCTTTCACCACCAATGCTGAGGACAAACATTTCTTCAGGACGCAAATTCCTAATCTTGTGTTTTCGATGAAAGAACACCTTAGAGATAGTATTAAAGTAGGCGAAATGGAATTTCCTGAACAAGGAATGAAAAATGCTGTAATTAAAAGCAAGCATCGCCCCAACATGATTACAAGAATG
This sequence comes from uncultured Reichenbachiellaceae bacterium, assembly GCA_963976505.1. Taxonomy (GTDB): domain Bacteria; phylum Bacteroidota; class Bacteroidia; order Cytophagales; family Cyclobacteriaceae; genus CAXBNB01. The sequence continues at coordinate 367 of CAXBNB010000173.1, read as the reverse complement.
ATCTATCAAAGAATTCAAATGTTGAGAGACCGTGGTGACTTAAGTCAAGAACAATTCTTCGTAATTGACAAAGAGGTAAAAGCATTTACGGATATTATTGGAGCTTGTGAGCGTATTAAAGCAACTCCTATACCTTACTCGTATAGTATGTTTATCAAAAAATTCGTCTTCTTTTATATCAATTCCTTGCCTTTTGCTTTGGTATGGCAATTTGGTTACTGGGCCGTACCTATTGTAGTATCTATTTTCTACTTTTTGTTTAGTATAGAATTAATTGCAGAAGAAATTGAAGATCCTTTTGGAACCGATATAAATGATTTGCCTTTGGATGAATTGGCTGTGAAAATCAAAAACGCAGTAAGGGAAA
>CAXBNB010000172.1:0-7618 GCA_963976505.1 uncultured Reichenbachiellaceae bacterium | reverse complement strand
CTTACCTTTTTGTAAAAGGAGATAAGTTTTTAACCGTAAATCAGTTGATTTAAATACCTTACAAATACAGATCTTATTTACCAATAAAAGATGAAAAGAAAGAAGGTTTACTTAACAATGGAGAATAGCATTTGTTTAGGTATATCAGGATTTTATTTTGTACTGACGATTGTGTTTGCATCAGGATGTAGAAGTAACGAATACAATAAAAACATCTCAGGTGTGCCAGAAGTCATTGATTTCAACTACCATGTGAAACCAATTCTTTCAGATAGGTGCTTTGCATGCCATGGCCCAGATAAAAATGCCATCAAGGCAGATTTACGTCTAGATACTCCAGAAGGAGCAAAGGAAAGCATATTAAATTCTGGTGAACATGCTATTGTGCCAGGGAATTTGAATAAGAGCGAAGCTTTTCTAAGGATAACCTCTGACGATCTTGAATTGCAAATGCCTCCTCCTGAATCAGGGCTTACCATGACTGACGATGAGATTGCCATCATTGCTAAATGGATTGAACAAGGGGCTGAGTATAAACCACATTGGGCATTTATTCCACTGGATCCACCAAGGATTGCCAAGGTTGAAAATACGAAATGGGTGAACAACGCCATCGACAATTTTGTCCTAAAAAAACTGGAGAGGCAAAAGCTATCCCCAAATAAGGAGGCAGATAAAGAAACCTTACTCAGAAGGGTTACCCTAGACTTGACGGGGTTGCCACCAACAATAGAGGAAATTGATGGTTTTCTCGCAGATGATAGGCCACAGGCTTATGAAAAAGTAGTTGATCGCTTGCTCGCTTCCTCGGCCTATGGGGAGCGAATGGCACTGGAATGGATGGATGTGGCACGTTATGCCGATTCTCATGGTTATTCTACAGATGGTTATAGAATGATGTGGCCATGGAGGGATTGGGTGATCAAAGCCTTCAATGAAAACATGCCATTTGATCAATTTATTACTTGGCAGGTAGCTGGGGATAAGCTACCGAATGCTACAAAAGAACAAAGACTGGCAACAGCGTTTTTAAGAAATCAAAAATTAAATGCAGAAGGGGGTATTGTTCCCGAGGAATATCTTGTGGAATATGCATCGGATCGTACAGAAACAGTTTCAACTGCTTTCTTGGGTTTGACTTTTCAATGTGCCAAATGCCATGATCACAAATATGATCCTATCTCTCAGAAAAATTATTTCGAACTCTTCAGTTTTTTCAATAGTGTCAATGAAAGAGGGTTGACTCAAAACGATGGAAATTCGGGTCCACAAGTATTGCTTACCAATAAGGCAGTAGATGAAAAAATTGCTTTTATTGACCAGCAAATCGAAGATCAGAAAAGTAAGCTTACCCAAGGACTTGAAGCCATTGATTCCTCAAAACTGGTGAAGGCCAAAATAAATCTTTCTGATGGGCTATTAATAGATCTTTCTTTTGAAGAAATTGTTAAAGGAAGAATAAAAAATAAATTTGCTCCAAATGAATCATTTAGTACGAGTGGAGACGTAGAGCTTGTGGAGGGGAAAAATGGCAATGCATTAAAATTCACCGGTTATGACAGGGTAAATATTAAAAACTCAGCGCTGGATTTTGAAAGGTCTGATTCGTTTTCTTTTAGCTTTTGGCTTAATCCACACTATGAAAATGGCTACATGCCAATTCTCTTCCATCTCGGAGGAAAAAATGAAGGATACAAAGGCTATGAAATTGCAGTGATCGATGGCTTCTTGACGATGAGATTGGTTAATGGACTTCCTGCCAACATTATTGCAGTATCAACTGAAAAAGCTTTGGATAAAGATAATTGGTCACATTTTACATTCGTCTACGACGGATCAAGTAAGGCAAAAGGAGTGACCATTTATGTGAATGGAAAAAAGGATGAGGGTAGGATTCTTTTCGATCAGTTAAACAAATCGATTTACAACAAAAGTAACGGGGTAAGCGTAGGTGGCATACAAAATTATCAGGTAGATGTGAAAGGTCATGCCTATATGGATGACTTGAAAATCTATAAAAGAGAGTTGAGCGGAATTGAAGTGTTCTCCTTGTACAATGGATCGGATACTTTGCCAGTGTCGCAATCCTGGGCGGCTCTATTACAACACTATCTTTTGTCCAACAAGGGGCAGTTCAAAGAGATAAGTAAAAAAATTAATTCTCTAAGAAAAAAGAAATATCAAATTCTGGATACAATTCCCGCTGTAATGGTGATGCAAGATTTGCCTCAACCACGTTCAACTTTTGTATTGCAAAGAGGAGCCTATGATGCACCTGGTGAGCAGGTTCAGCCAGATACACCAGATATTGTTTTGCCTTTTTCGGAAGAATTTTCCACCGACAGGTTTGGCCTTACAAAATGGTTGACAGATAAAAGAAACCCCCTGACTGCCCGTGTTATAGTGAACAGGTATTGGCAAGTATTTTTTGGACAGGGAATAGTGAAAACGGTAGAAGATTTTGGCAGCCAAGGGTCGTTACCACATCATCCTGAACTGTTGGATTACCTGGCTTATAATTTTATTGAATCGGGGTGGGATTTGAAGAAAACGCTTAAAGAAATCGTTTTATCTGCAACCTATCGACAGTCATCAAGAACATCTGATGAAAAACGGAAATCCGATCCCGAAAACCTATTATTGGCTAGAGGCCCAAGCCATAGGCTTCAGGCAGAATTGATTCGAGATTGTGCACTTGCTGCTAGTGGATTAATGGTTAAAAAGATTGGAGGCCCAAGTGCAAGACCCTATCAGCCAGAAGGACTTTGGGAAGAGATTACTGGCAACAGTCGAGTTCTTGATAAATACAGGTTAGACAGAGGAGAACAACTTTATAGAAAAGGATTGTATACATTTTGGAGAAGGACTTCACCACCTCCTTCAATGATAACTTTTGATGCTCCGACAAGAGATGTATGTATTGTTAAAAGAGAAGGAACTAATACCCCACTGCAGGCACTAGTATTACTTAACGACCCGCAATTTTTCGAAGCTGCTCGGGTGCTAGCAGAAAGAGTTATCAGTGAGAAGACGGAATTGAAGGATCAGATTACTCTTGCTTATAGATTACTTACTGGACTATTTCCATCGACAGAAGTTGCCAACTTATTAGAAAAACATTATTTGGAACAAAAAGATCTGTTTGCCCAAAATCCGGAGTTAACAAGCGGATTGTTGAGTGTGGGAGATTTCCCTATTGATGAAAAACTACCTCCTCATAGAGTCTCAGCGATGACTATTGTCTGCAATGTTATTATGAGTTTTGACGAAACAATTGTAAAAAGATAAAATTTGAGTTCAATGAAATTATCTGATTTAGAAAGTATTCACAACCATTCCGAGTTGAAAAGTGGGTTGGAGATCAATAGAAGGCATTTCCTTTCTAAAGCAGGATTAGGTTTAGGAGGATTGGCCCTGGCTTCTCTTTCAAATCCTTTTGAGGCTTTAGGTGGAATGAACAATATTGTTCAACCAGATGGTATTACTGGGATACCACATTTTGTGCCTAAGGCAAAAAGAGTGATTTACCTTTTCCAAAGTGGAGGTCCATCCCAACATGACCTTTTTGACCATAAGCCTCTTTTGCAAAAAATGAATGGAGAGGAACTTCCAGAATCGGTAAGGCAAGGGCAAAGGGTTACAGGGATGACCGCTGGTCAGAAATCTTTTCCTTTGGCAGGCTCGCAATTTGACTTTCAACAGCATGGAAATTCAAGGGCATGGATGAGCAACTTAATGCCTTATACTTCCAAAATAGTAGATGAGATTTGTTTTATAAAAAGCATGCATACTGAAGCAATCAACCATGATCCGGCCATTACATTTTTTCAAACAGGTTCGCAGCAACCTGGCAGGCCATGTATGGGTTCTTGGTTGAGCTATGGATTGGGTAGTTCCAATAAGAATCTTCCGGAGTTTTGTGTGCTACTATCAAAGGGTAGCGGATTTGCGGCTGCTCAGCCCCTTTATTCTCGATTATGGGGTAGTGGATTTCTGCCTTCTCTACATCAAGGTGTACAATTCAGAGCAGGAAAAGATCCAGTTTTGTTTTTAAACAATCCTCCTGGAGTTTCTGATAAAACTCGCCGTTCTTCATTGGACTATTACCAAAAATTACAAGAACTGCGGTACCAAAGTGAGCAAGATGCCGAGATTCAAAGCAGGATGGTTCAATATGAAATGGCCTACAGAATGCAGACCTCTGTACCTGAAGTAACAGATAATTCCAAAGAACCAGATCACATTTTTGATATGTACGGGCCGGAATCAAGAATTCCAGGCACTTATGCTGCTAACTGCTTATTAGCCAGGCGACTCGCTGAAAATGGAGTTAATTTTATACAGCTCTATCATAGAGGTTGGGATCAACATGGAAATCTTCCGCGACAAATACAAGGGCAGTGTAACGATACAGATCAGGCATCTGCGGCCTTAATTCAGGATTTGAAGCAACGAGGAATGCTGGAGGATACTTTAGTGGTTTGGGGTGGCGAATTTGGAAGGACCAATTACTCTCAAGGTACTTTAACCAAAACCAATTATGGTAGAGATCACCATCCTAGGTGTTTTACCATTTGGATGGCAGGAGCTGGTATTAAAAAAGGGTTTACTTACGGAGAAACCGATGAGTTTGGCTATAACATAATCAAAGACCCGGTTCACGTACATGACTTTCAAGCCACGTTGATGCACTTACTTGGTTTTGACCATGAAAAACTTACTTTTAAGCATCAGGGAAGACGGTATAGATTGACCGATGTTCATGGGCATGTAATTAAGGATATATTAACCTAGGTAATTTCGAGAAAAGTTCGTTTCAAAAGACCTTAATCGTCTTAAACTCTGTAATGAAACTTTATTATCTTAGTATAAACTTTGTCTTTATGCTGGTGCGCCATTTCATTCTTATTGTTTCTTTTTTATTCGCGTGTAGTTTCTCTTTGGCGCAATCGCATAAATCGTTGTTTAAAAAAGGAGAGACTGCTTATGCAGAAGGAAAATATGAAGATGCCCTTCAATATTTTAATCAGTCGATAGAAAAGAACAGTGCCAATACACCTATATCAACACAATCAAAAGTTAGATACTACAATTACAGAGGGGCAACCTATGCCAATTTAGGAAATTATGAAAAAGCCATTTCTGATTTAACCTGGTCAATAAATTATAGGCAAATAATGATTTATGATGAAGACCTGAAAATTTATAAATGGGAATCAAACAGAGTGTCTTCTGATTATTATTGGAGGGGATATTCACATTATTTCCTGAAAAATTACCTACTTGCAATCGAGGATTTACAAATTTCAATTCAGGAAGACCCAAACTCAAAATGGGTATTATTCTATTTAGGGGAATGTTTATTATCCACAGAAAAATATTCTGAAGCGATTAGAAATTTCAATCAGGCCATAGCAAAGGGACTAAGCGACAGCAGGGTTTACAATGCCAAGGGTCGTGCCTATTACCATTCTAAAAATTATCAGCAGTCCTTATTGAACTATGAAAAAGCTTATGAGATGGATAAAAACGACATGATCAATTTGTCTGCTCAAGCCATGCCTCTGGCTTATATGGGTCAGTATGAACAAGCACTTCAAAAAATTTCTGAATCTAAAAAGTCGAACTCAAAAGGAGTGAGCTATTTCGATTTTATGGAAGCTAGGATTCACGCCATATTCAATAAAAGTTCTGAGGCAATTAACAGCATGGATCAGGCCTTTAGAGGTGGGTTTGAAAATTGGGATGCCATGAACTTATACTATGATGATTTTGCAAAAATCAAGAACAATCCAAGGTTTTTACAATTGCTAATAGACAATCAAGCTATGGTAGCAGTAGTTGACAACTCTGCCAATTCACAATTTTTGGCAGACTTAAACACATTCAAATCTTCGCCTAAAAATTTTCAAGAGCAACTAGAAGAAGCACAAAATGAAGTCAAGAACAATACTAATGTTTCAAACGATAAAGATCATTTTACAAAAAAAGTAGCATTAGTTATAGGCAATGCCAATTATAACGAGGCTCCTTTGAACAATACCTTAAATGATGCACTGCTAATGGCCCATGAGTTGCGTAATGTTGGATTTGAAGTAATTGATCATTACAATCTTGACAAATCTGGTATGAGACAAGCAATGAGAGATTTCAGTAAACGGTTGGAAAACGAAAAAGGAGTAGCACTGTTTTATTATGCAGGTCATGGATTGCAATCTGGAGGCACTAATTTTTTAGTTCCGGTCAATGCACAAATAGAAAGTGACTTTGAAATAGAAGCAGAATGTGTAAAAATGGATTTGGTTCTTCATATGCTACAGTTGGCTGAAAACAAAATGAACATTGTGATCATGGACGCTTGTCGCAACAACCCTTTTGGTACAGCTTCTCGATCTACCGCTCAACGTGGGTTTGTAATTCCTCAAACTTCACCACAGGGTACTATAATAGCTTATGCAACATCGCCAGGCAAAACCGCCTCTGATGGTGATGGAAGTAATGGTCTTTATACTTCCGAATTGGTAAAAGCTATGAGAGTTCCTGGTCTTACTATTGAAGAGGTATTCAAACAAGTAAGGATAAATGTTCTCAAAAAATCCGAGCAGAAGCAAAACCCTTGGGAAAACTCATCACTGGTTGGTGATTTTTACTTTAGAAAATAGATTCTCTCTAAAATTGACAATTTTCTGTATGTCACATCATGGTTTTATTATCATTCAATTTGGTGCCTAGACATTGGAATCGTGGGTCGGGTTTTGGTAGGTTAATCGTAAAAAAAACAACAAAAAATATTATGATACCCCTTTTGTTACCCCTGTTGTTGTGCCTTTCTGCTATATATTGCATGGATAATGATTGAAAAACCCTATCAATGATGGTTCGGCTTGTACGACATACTTTAGGTCAGCATTGATAGAAATCACTTGAATAATTAATTCTAACATAGTAGATTATATAAAATGAAAACAAAATTATTGTCGCTTAGTAGCTGGAGTTTTATTAACCCGGTTTTGTTATTAGTACTGTTATTTGTCATTTCTTCGTGTGGTCAGGGATCAAAAAAAGAAGACTCTTCAAAAGCCCAAACTGAAACTCAAACCAAAGAAGATTCAGATTGGATTTACCTTTTTGATGGAACCAGCACAGAAGGTTGGAGGGCCTACAATGGAGATGCATTACCTCCGGGATGGATTGCCAAAAATGGAGAGCTGATTTTCGATACAGAGCTTGGGTTAGAGCAGGATTACAAAGGTGGAACAGACATTATTTACGGAGTAGAAGAATTTGACAATTTTGAGTTTTACTTAGAATGGAAACTACCTGCAGGAGGAAATAGTGGTATATTCTACCACCTCAAAGAAGGGCATAAATCGCCACCACAAGTGTCACCGGAGTATCAGCTGATAGATGATCTAGGTTATGCTAGTATCCATGATATTACAGAATATAATCTCGGTCTTGGATACACAGACAAACCCGAAGAACTAAAACCACTTCAAAGAACTGGTTCAGACTATGCAATGCATGCAGCAGATACCGTTGGAAAAGTACTTAATCCAATAGGCGAATGGAATTCCTCTAGAATTATATTTACCCCTGAGAAGGTTGAGCATTGGCT
>CAXBNB010000171.1:0-7653 GCA_963976505.1 uncultured Reichenbachiellaceae bacterium | reverse complement strand
AAAAAAATCGTCTGGGGTAAATTCGTAAACAACGGACAAACCTGTATTGCGCCAGATTACCTGTTTATTGATGCGCTAGTAAAAGACAAGTTCATAAGGGAAGTAAGGAATCAGACCCAGCAGCTTTTCGATTCGGATACTGCAGGATTTGAAAATTCAGATTCTTATTCCAGACTGGTCAATGAAAAACATTCAAAAAGGCTTTCTACATTGCTACAAGACGCCTTAGACAAAGGAGCTGTACTAGAAATGGGTGGAGAAAACAGTTCGGACCATAAATACATGGAGCCTACATTATTATCAAATGTATCGTCTGATGCCACCATTTGGAAAGAAGAGATCTTCGGTCCTTTGTTGCCTTTAAATATCTATCAGTCTGCTAAAGAAATCATTGACCATATTAACTCTCAGCCTAAACCATTGGCGTTGTATGTGTTCACCAAAGACAGGAAGTTTGCTGACGAACTACAACAAAAAACCTCCTCCGGTTCTATGTGTATCAATGATGTAGTGATTCAATATTCTCATCCCAACCTTCCGTTTGGTGGTGTAAATGAAAGCGGCATTGGAAAATCTCATGGATACTATGGTTTTCAAGATTTTTCAAATGCAAAATCTGTCATCAGACAGAGAATTGGATTGACAAATGCTTCGGCTTTTTATCCGCCATTCGGAGAACTGAAAAGGAAAATAGTTGATTTTATGATCAAATATTTTTAAGCAATTTCACTGCCCAAACAAACAAGCAGGTACACCACTTACATTCACCTCTGTCACAAATACATCGCCACTATTGGGATACCTTTCCAGTTGCTCTGGTGTCGTCCCTTGTCTGGCAGAAGTGATAAACAATCGGTTGAGGTTTTCTCCTCCAAATGCACAAGAGGTGACATTTAATGCCGGTAATGGAATGGATTCTATCAACTTTCCTGTTATAGGATTCCAACAGCCAACGGCAGCTCCTCCCCATAATGCTACCCAGAGCATACCATTAGCATCTATGGTCATGCCATCAGGAAAACCAAGATGATCCTCCACGGTAACAACAACTTTAGGATTTGAAATCGAAGCATCATTCTTATTAAAGTTGTACGCCACAATTTTTCTGGTTGGAGAGTCTATATAATACATTGTACTGCAATCCTGTGACCAACATATCCCATTAGACACAGTGACCTCCGTTATCATTTTCTGGGCTGAAAAATCAGGACTGATTTTATAAACAGATCCAACAGCATCCTTTTCATCCAGCGGCATGCTGCCAACCCAAAAATTTCCCAATGGATCACATTTCCCATCATTGAATCGGTTGTTGGGTTTATCCTTCTCAGGGTCAATTATGAATTTCATTTGCCCACTTTCTAAATCAAAGTGAGAAATGCCATTTTCCAATGCCAACAACACTCCGCCCGATTTCACTGGTACTACTGTCCCTATTCTTTCATCCGTATCATAGGCTTTATCTTTTTGTGAAATGGGATCAAACACATGCAGTAGCTTCCCTTCTATATCCACCCAATAGAGTTTTTTATCTATGGGGTGCCATATTGCTCCTTCGCCTAGTTGGGCTTTTAACTTCAAAACAACTTCGGGCTGGGTATAAGTGATCATAAATGTACTTGGTTAAATAGCTTGTGATTCAAAAGAGATATTTGTGCTCTTGGTTAAGGAGATATTTGATTTCTCAGTAATATTAAAGAATCTACCATCAATTTGAAATTTCTATAAAATCAAATCTAACAAATACGGCTAAGTTTAAATTAGAAGCTTGACACTTGGAATAAATGTATAGTCAATTTCGATTTTAACATTTCAATGCATTTCTTTGCAAATATTATGAGAAAACTGAAAAACGAAGAACTTGAAAGAATATCCGTTGATGAATTTAAATCTTCGAATAAGAATCCCGTTATTTTGGTTTTGGACAATATCAGAAGCTTGAATAATGTTGGCTCGGCCTTTAGAACTTCTGATGCATTTATGGTTGAAAAAATATATTTGTGTGGAATCACAGGTACTCCTCCACATCGCGACATTAATAAAACTGCACTGGGCTCTACTGACTCAGTAGATTGGGAATATCAAAAAAGCACTTTAAACACGATAAATAGATTAAAACAAGAAGGCTGGCAAATAATGGCTGTAGAACAAGCCGAGAACAGTTTGTCCCTTGAAAAATTCGAGCCAAAAAAAGATGTAAAATACTGTTTTGTATTTGGTAACGAAGTATTTGGAGTAGAGCAAGATGTGGTTAACTCCTCGGATTATTGCCTTGAAATACCTCAATTTGGCACGAAACATTCCTTGAACATTTCTGTAAGTATTGGTGTTGTACTTTGGCATTATGTGAATAAAACTGTTTTTTAGAAAATCCGTCATTCTCTTTTTCAGAATAAATGTTTAATGCCATATTATTACTTAAAACCTATTTATTTTACAGTAGCGTTTAAGTTGCTTAAAAAAAACAGATGTTCAACATTCCCGTGTTATGAAAAAATACGTTAAACAGACCGATCCAATTAATGTTCCAACTGGAGATGACAGACTCATTGAGGAGCATTTTGGAAATGCAAGTTTGAAATACGATGGATGTAGCATTTGTCGTTGTGAGATTCCTCCTAGGTGGAAAGATTCATATCAAAACCCTGAATTTGATGAAATAGTAATAGTAGCAAAAGGAAGACTAGAAATCAAAATAGAAAAAGACCGAGAGGTAATAGAAAAGGGTCAGTCAATTTTACTAAAAAAAGGAGCACGCGTTAGATTTCGTAACCCTTTTGATCAGCCTTGCGAATATTATTCTATTTGCCTGCCTCCGTTTTCAATAAAAGCAGCCAACAAAGAATAATTGTCATTCAAGAAAAATTAACAATATATAATTATACAAATGGAAAATAGAATAGAACATGATACCATGGGTGAAGTGAAAGTACCCGCGGATAAATACTGGGGCGCACAAACTCAAAGATCAAAAATGAATTTTAAAATTGGCGGCACAAACATGCAAATGCCAATCGAAATAGTAAAGGCATTTGCCATTCTAAAGAAATCAGCTGCAGAAACAAATTGCGAGCTAGGGGTATTGTCCAAAGAGAAGTCCGATCTGATAGGCAAAGTCTGTGATGAAATCTTATCAGGTAAGCTAGACGATCAGTTTCCTTTGGTCATCTGGCAAACAGGGTCAGGCACACAATCTAATATGAATGTAAATGAGGTGGTGGCCAACCGAGCCCATGTACTCAATGGAGGCTCATTAGCAGACGACAACAAAGTCATTCATCCAAATGATGACGTCAACAAATCTCAATCGTCAAACGATACATTCCCTACAGCGATGCACATTGCAGGGTACAAAATGATTGTGGAAGATACCATTCCGAAAATTGAAACACTTCGCTATACACTCAATGACAAGGCTAAAGCTTTTGCGAAAGTTGTGAAAATTGGAAGAACGCATTTTATGGATGCTACTCCGCTGACATTAGGTCATGAGTTTTCAGGTTATGTTTCTCAACTGGATCATGGATTAAAAGCCCTTCGCAATACACTAGATCACTTGTCTGAACTCGCTTTGGGTGGGACAGCCGTTGGTACAGGCCTTAACACACCACAAGGTTATGCTGACCTTGTTGCTGCAACTATTGCAAAACATGCTGGGCATCCTTTTGTATCAGCAAAGAACAAATTTGAGTCTTTAGCGGCGCATGATGCCATCGTAGAATGCAGTGGAGCACTCAAGCAACTGGCAGTGAGCCTGATGAAAATTGCAAATGACATCAGAATGTTGTCTTCAGGGCCAAGAAGCGGAATAGGCGAGATCATGATACCAGAAAATGAGCCAGGTTCTTCAATTATGCCTGGAAAAGTGAATCCTACGCAATGTGAGGCTATAACTATGGTCTGTGCTCAGGTTATCGGTAACGATGTTGCTATTTCTGTTGGTGGAATGAATGGCCACTTTGAATTAAATGTATTTAAGCCTATGATGATTTACAACTTGCTGACATCTGCCAGACTACTAGGGGATGCTTGTTTGTCGTTCAATGACCATTGTGCTGTTGGCATAGAGCCAAACCACCCTGTAATAGCAGATAAACTTGAAAAATCATTGATGCTGGTAACAGCCCTCAACACACACATAGGGTACGAAAAAGCCGCCAAAATAGCGAAAAAGGCTCATAAGGAAGGTACTACACTAAGGGAAGCCGCACTATCTTTAGAATTTCTAACAAACGAGCAATTTGATGAATGGGTAGTTCCTTCCAAAATGGTAGGGAGCATGGAAAAACAATAAACAGGACTATAAGAATCAAATTTGGCTTTTATAGAGTTAATTTTGTACATTAGTAATTTATAAATGAACCAATCAATTAATCATGAGAAATATATTAGGAATACTTGCCATTATTTTTTGTGTAGCAATCGTTACAGATGCAAGCGCACAAATGTCCAAGAAGGAAGCAAAAGAATGGAAAAAGCGTATCAAAAAGCTTACTCCTGACCAGTATCAAACTTTGCTTGAAGAAAACAAGTCATTAAAATCACAGGTAAGTAGTCTCAAGAAAGAGGTTACCGGAGTAGATGACAAACTCAAAGACAAAGACGATCAAATTGCACAATATCAGGATCAAGTTTCTACATTGAGAAGTGACCTAGCTGCTGCTAAAAAAGAAGCTGCCAGCAAGCCAAAGCAAGTTGCGGCTTCTTCGCCAGTTGGAGGAAGCGTTCAAAGTACAAGTGGGGTTGTCTTTACTGTACAAATCGGAGCATTCGCTAAAAAGGACTTGAAGAAATTTGCTGAAAACAATCCAGCATTTCAATCTGACGCTAAGGACGGTCTGATGAAATACACTATCGGCATGTTTAGAGACTATTGGGAGGCTGATACATTCAAGAAATACCTTAGAGAAATTGGGGTCAAAGATGCGTTTATTGCTTCTTACAAAGATGGTCAGAGAGTTCCAATCAAAGATGTCTTAGAAGGCGTAATCTAAAAATTAAAAGAACTGAGCAAGAGCCTGACTATTTTCCAATGGTCAGGCTTTTCTTTTTTAGAAGGGATAATTAATTTAGTTTTGCCCTCCATAAATTTTAAAGCATGATTAAATATAAAACTCGTGATGAAATTGAACTGATGAGGTTAAGTGCCCAATTGGTTTCAAAAACATTGGGAATAATAGCCAAAGAGGTTAAACCAGGTGTAACATCTTTATATTTAGACAAAATCGCTGAAGAGTTTATCAGGGATAACGGAGGAATCCCAGGTTTTTTGGGTCTATACGACTTCCCCAATACACTCTGTATGTCATTGAACGAGCAGGTAGTACACGGCATTCCAGACAAAAAACCTCTAAAGAATGGAGATGTGATTAGCATCGACTGTGGTGTATTTATGAATGGATTTTATGGGGATCACGCCTACACATTTGAAGTAGGAGAAGTTGACCCTAAAGTCAAAAAATTGCTTCAGGTAACCAAAGAATGTCTCGACTTGGGCATAGAGCAAGTAAAAAAGGGCAACAGAATTGGTGATGTTAGTTTTGCCATTCAGCATCATGCTGAAAAAAATGGATACGGAGTGGTTAGGGAGTTAGTAGGTCATGGCTTGGGACGAGAGATGCATGAATCCCCGGAAGTTCCTAACTTTGGAAAGAGAGGAAGAGGATCACAGATAAAAGAAGGGTTGGTCATAGCAATAGAACCAATGATCAATCTAGGCACTAAGAATGTACTTCAGTTATCAGATGGGTGGACGATTATTACAGCTGATAAACTACCTTCGGCACACTTCGAACATGATGTTGCTTTTATCGATGGCAAAGCAGATGTACTTTCTACTTTCGATTATGTTGAAGAGGCACTTCAAACAGTCAACCTCTAAATTCAATGAACATTTCGTGTGTGATTGAGAAGTAAGACTACTTCTTTAGGAACTTGTGTGCTTCTTTGAAACGTGTAAAATCATCTTTTACTACAAGAAAGTAGTATCCTGTTGAAAAATCTTTTACGTTAATTCTAAACTTATTTCTTCCTATTTCCTCTGGAACTATAGTCACTTTGTTTCCGATAATACTGCGCATTTCAAACTCAACACGGTCTAAATCGGAATTTTTTATTTCTATAATTAAGAAATTTACGGAAGGGTTAGGATAAATTTCAACTTGGTTTTTGATTTCTAGTGAAGCGTTCTCAAAATCGGGAGATTCTATTGACCTATTGTCATTGGATGTAGAATCCTGAGCCTGAACGGCTAGAAATCCTATGCAAAGCATCAACAACAATATGGTCTTTTTTATTGACAAGTGGTATTTGGTTTTTAAAACTTATATTCAAAATACGTTACATATTCACTAAAGTTCCTTGAAGATAATAAAATTTTTAGAAAAAACTGTCGTTATCGCGATTAATTTAAATTAAAAATATATGTTTTTACAATGATTTAATATAATTATTCCTATTAAGCCAAAAGTATCAACCTCTATTCTTTCCTTGTTTCGTTACAGCTTAAATATCTTATTATCCAATTTCAGAAAATGACTTAGGCAAAAGATCTATTAAATCACCTGCTATCAATCCTTCTTCCGAGTTCTCTTTAGTATACAAATTCCCTGCCAATCCATGTAGGTATGCTCCTAATAATGTAGCTTCCAAAGAATCATACCCTTGACCTAGTAATCCAGTAACGACCCCTGTCAACACGTCTCCACTGCCACCTGTAGCCATGCCAGGGTTTCCAGTGGTATTAAAAAATACTTTTCCATCAATATTGCTAATACTAGTATGCGCGCCTTTGAGCAAAATGACCACTTTATATTTTTTTGAAAATTCAATTTGTTTTTCCAATCGTTCAAAATCATTATTCCAATTTCCTACCAATCTCTTAAACTCTCCTGGGTGAGGAGTTAAAATACTTTTTTCAGGAACAAGGTCTATCAAATCTTCTTCAGCAATAATATTTAAGGCATCCGCATCAACTACCAAAGGTTGATTTGCCTTTTTCAATAACTTAATCAATGCCTCAACAGTGGGTTTACTCACGCCTATCCCTGGTCCAATTCCAATAGCATCGTATCCTTCAATATCAGGACTATCAGAAATCATGTTTTGATTTGCATCTGTTATAGCCATTGCCTCAGGTACAGCCCCTTGAATGATCTCATACCCACACTCAGGGAGGTAGGCAGTCACCAAACCTGCGCCCGACCGAAGGCAAGCCCTAGTTGCCAAAACAGCAGCGCCTATTTTTCCTTTACTCCCTGCTACAATCAGATTTCTACCCATTTTTCCTTTATGGGTATATTTTCCTCTTATTTTAAATATTGACTTTATAAATTCGGGAGTAATCAAATAATGTTCGCTTTTTTGTGCTGCGATATAATTTTGATCTAAACCAATATCGACTACACGCAAATCACCAACAAAACCATCATTTTGAGGCAAGTAAAACGCCAATTTGGGAATTTGAAAGGTGACCGTTTTCGTGCATTTAACTATCGCTCCTTCTGAAGTATCATGATCACTATACAAACCAGATGCAATGTCAACAGCAATTACATCAATTGCATCACTTGTATTGATATGATTAATTAGCAAAGCATGAAGTCCCTTAACAGACCTAGAAAGTCCTGATCCGAATATGGCATCAACTATCAA
>CAXBNB010000170.1:0-7663 GCA_963976505.1 uncultured Reichenbachiellaceae bacterium | reverse complement strand
GGTGGAAAAATGGGTTGCCAAGATAAAAAATGATGCCAACAGGGCACTATTAGGAGGAATCGGCCTTGCCATTATCATTCTGATTTTCCCACCTATTTACGGTGAGGGCTATAACACCATCAAATTATTGCTTACAGGCAATGAGGCGGATATTTTTCAGAGAAGTCTGTTTTACAGTATTAGCAATAATACTATCGTTGTAATTATATTTCTATTTGCAATCATAGTAGTCAAGCCAGTAGCATCTGCTCTTACATTGGGCTCTGGTGGCAGTGGTGGAATCTTCGGTCCCTCACTTTTTATTGGAGGAATTTCTGGATACCTTTTTGCCCTTACCAATAACTTCATGTTGCCAGGACAAATAAGCACGAGTAACTTTACCCTCGTCGGTATGTGTGGGGTGATGAGTGGTGTACTTCACGCCCCTCTCACTGCGATATTCCTGATAGCAGAGATTACAGGAGGATATACTTTATTTGTGCCCCTTATGCTTGTATCTGCCATTGCCTTTACTACGGTAATGTATTTTGAAAAACATTCTTTATATACCAAAAACCTTGTTGAAAGTGGGGACCTCATCCAAGACGACAAAGACCGATATGTACTAAGCCTGATTGACATCAAAAAAGTAATTGAGTCAGATTTACTGACAGTGAGTGCAGATGCTAAACTCGGGCACTTGGTGGAATTGGTCAAAATTTCAAAACGAAATATTTTCCCTGTGATCAATGAAAAAGAAGAATTGCAAGGAATCATTACTTTGGATGACGTTCGAGATGTCATGTTTGATGAAGAAGCCCGCCAGAATATAGAAGTCAAATCACTCATGCAAAAACCCCCTACAGAAGTATATCCTTATGACGACATGCAGACTGTGATGAACAAATTTGAAGTCACTCAAGCCTGGAACCTCCCGGTAATAGATGAAGGTAAATATTTAGGTCTTGTTTCTAAGTCAAGAATATTCAATGCATACAGAAAAAAACTCATTCTTCAAGACAAAGAATAAATTTCAAGACCCTAATTACCAGTGCTTTACTAAAATAAAAGGTGAATTTTGAAAAAAATTTAATTTGAACTTTTTGTAGAAAAATAAACTTACTCTATTGGCTCTGACGAAGTTTATCAACATTTCAGGGCAAAAATATAAATCCATAAGAACCTTAATATCAATAGATTATACCAAAACATTTAAAGTATGTGGATAAATGTATAAATTGTGGAAAACTTTTAAGAGAATATTTATTTGCACTATTTATAGAGCTTAAATATTAGTTAAGCAGTACTTTCAAAGTAATTACCAACTTATTCATTTCTTACTCGTATTGACTTTGTTCTATATTTTTATAAGATTCAAAATGAGCTCATTTTTACTACTCAAACCATTTATTACTACCATATGAAGAATGCAATCGTGCTTTTTTTGGTAGTAATTGGATTGTCTTGCGAACAAAAAAGCAATAAAATAAGTGTGATAAAATTTTCAGACTTAGATGATATAATTCTCAACTCTCCAAACGATTATTTAGTCGTAAACTTCTGGGCTACCTGGTGTGCCCCGTGTGTAAAAGAATTGCCTCAGTTTGATGAACTGCTGAATCAACATCAAAGTAAAAACCTAAAAGTGGTTCTTGTCAGTTTTGATTTTGTAGAACAACTTGAAAAGAAAGTCATTCCATTCATTGAGAGAAAAAAAATCAAATCGGAAATCGTTCTTCTGGATGAAACCGATTACAACTCCTTTATAGATAAGATTGATCCCAGCTGGTCTGGAGCTATCCCTGCAACTCTTATGATAAATAACCGTACAGGAAAAAGGGTTTTCTTTGAAAAAGAATTCAAAGAAGGAGAACTAGATGATGCATTTAATTCCATGATGAACTAATTCAATACCCATGAAAAAAAACATACTTATATCAATCGGTGTTCTTTCTGTAGCGTTGATTTTCTTTGTCAATGCAAAAAAAACATCCACTCAAGAGGCGCCCAGAAAATACCAAGTGGGTGACTATGCCAAAGATTTCAACCTAAAAAACATTGACGGCACTATGGTTTCCATGGCAGGAATGAAGGAAGCCAAAGGCTTTATCATTATCTTCACTTGCAACACTTGCCCCTTTTCCAAAATGTACGAAGAAAGAATTATAGAATTACAGTCTGAGTACTCGCCAAAAGGATTTCCCGTCATAGCGATCAATCCAAATGACGAAAATACGTCACCAGATGATTCATTTGAAAGCATGAAAATTCGCGCCAAGGCTCAGGGGTTTAATTTTCCTTACTTACAAGACGAGACCCAAGAAGTAGTATCTTCTTATGGAGCTGCTCGCACGCCTCAGGTATTTGTGCTACTCAAAGAAAAAGGAAAGTACAAAGTGGTCTATGAAGGAGCCATTGACAACAATCACAGAGATGCATCAATGGCTTCTAATAAATATGTAAAAGATGCCGTTGACAATTTGCTCACAGGAAGAGAGGTCCATACAAAGTCCACCAAAGCGATTGGCTGTTCTATTAAGTCTCTAAACGGGCTTTGCATTATAATACAAGGTCGAGCTATTTTCAGGCCTCAATACCTCTTGAGCCGACTCCATTATTTGTTGTGACGTGACAGACCTGATCTTATCCACTTCTTCATTGATAAGGTTCGTATCCCCAAGAAGGGTAAAGTATGCCAAACTATAAGCTTTGTTGAGCAATTCCATTTCACCGAAGATATAAGAAGATTCAGCCAAATTTTTGATCTTTTCCAATTCAAAATCAGATATTAACTCGGTTTGTAGTTGAGCAACTATTTTGTCTATCTCACTTTCAACTTGTTCGTATGAAATATCCTTATTGAGCTTGCCATTGATCACCAACAAACCGGGATCAATTGAGCCAGTAATGTAAGCATTGGCAGAGCTCATATATCTTTTCTCCTTCACTAGGGTTTCATGCAGTTTGGAAGATCTGCCACCTCCCAGTATATCACTCAACAAATCGGTATGGTAATACCCAGGACTCAATCTTTTTGGCATGTGAAATACCTTATATATGGAATTCACAGGGACATTGGCTTCAACTCTCTCACTTCTTTTTGCTTCTTGTTTAGGCTCTACAGGTAGGTTTCTATTCAATGCTACACCTTTAGGAATAGGCCCAAACCATTTCTCCGTAAGCTTTTTTACTTCTTCAAAATCCACATCACCCGCTACTACTAGAACAGCGTTGTTGGGCACATAAAACTTATAGAAGAAAGCCTTTACATCTTCCATAGTGGCATCTTCAATATGAGAAATTTCCTTTCCAATAGTCGCCCAATTGTAAGGATGTTTTTGATAAGCCAAAGGCCGCAATTTCAACCAAGCATCGCCATAAGGCTGGTTTAAATAGCGTTGCTTGAATTCCTCAATCACCACCTTCCTTTGCACTTCCAATACTTTAGGATCAAAGGACAAGGAAAGCATTCTGTCAGACTCAAGCCAAAACGCAGTTTCGAGATTGTTGGAAGGAATAGAAATGTAATAATTGGTAAGGTCGGGTGAGGTAAAAGCGTTGTTTTCGCCTCCTACTTTTTGTAAGGGTTCATCATACAACGGTATATTCTTTGATCCACCAAACATAAGGTGTTCAAAAAGGTGAGCAAACCCCGTTTTCTCCGGATCTTCATCGCGCGCACCCACATCATAAAGCACATTCAATACTGCTATTTTAGTAGATTTATCTTCATGCACCACCACCTTCAACCCATTCTCCAACTCAAAAGTTTTAAATTTCATCGACCTTCCGTTTACGCTATTTTTTTAATCAAAACCATTTGTGTCAGCAAACATAAAACATATAAATTCAGAATTAGTTTTTCTGTCCAAATCCGTAGGTTAGATTTGTTTACTTTATTCCAAGATTTACGCATTTGTCATCTACCCAAATACAAATATGAAGTTTGACAGAAATTCACTTTCGGATTCAGAATTTATTTTGTTGTACAAATCGCTTCTCAAACCCCGGTTGATTGAAGAGAAAATGCTTATCCTCCTGCGTCAGGGAATAATCTCAAAATGGTTTTCCGGCATGGGGCAGGAAGCGATCTCTGTAGGAGCCGCTTTGGCTATGGACAAAGATGAATACATCTTACCGATGCACCGTAACTTGGGTATTTTCACCACCAGAGGCATCCCACTGGCAAGACTTTTTGCTCAATTTCAGGGAAAAAAATCAGGATTTACAAAAGGCCGAGACCGTTCGTTTCATTTCGGATCTATTGAGCACAAAATAGTGGGGATGATCTCGCACCTCGGCCCACAGCTGAGTATTGCTGACGGAATTGCTCTGGCTGGAAAGCTTAAAAATGAAAACAATGCTACCTTAGTTTTTACAGGAGATGGAGGAGCCAGTGAAGGAGAATTTCATGAAGCACTAAATGTTGCTGCTGTATGGGACCTGCCTGTCATTTTTGCAGTGGAAAACAATCAATGGGGTCTCTCGACTCCTAGCAGTGAGCAATTCAAATGCAATTCTTTTACCGATAAAGGAATCGGATATGGCATGAAAACCATGCAGCTAGATGGCAACAATATTTTAGAAGTTTATGAAGGCTTTAAAAATGCAGCATCATTTGTTCGTGAAAACAGCCAACCTATACTGGTAGAGTGCATGACATTCCGGATAAGGGGTCATGAAGAAGCAAGTGGTACCAAGTATTACCCCGATGGTTTGATAGACGAATGGTCAAAGCAAGATCCAATTGCCAATTTTGAGGCGTTTTTACTTGAACAAAAAATCATCACCGAAGCGGCCGTCAAAGAATTAAAAGAAGAGATCAAGAAGGAAATAGATCAGGGGCTTTCTCTTGCGTCTAAGGAAGAGGTGATCTTTGCAATTACTGGAACAGAAGTGAACGACCTTTATTTTCCCCATGAACAAAAGCTTATTAAGTCAAAAAACAGAAAATCGTCTGAAAAAAGATTTGTAGATGCAGTAAGAGATGCCATGCTCCAGAGCCTTGAAAAATACCCTGATTTAATCATCATGGGACAGGACATTGCAGAGTATGGTGGCGTATTCAAAGCAACTGATGGTTTCGTAGAGTTGTTTGGCAAAGACCGAATCAGAAACACTCCACTTTGTGAATCTGCCATAATTGGAGCTGGACTGGGACTTTCGATTAAAAAGATGAAATCCGTAATCGAAATGCAATTTGCAGATTTCGTCACCTGTGGTTTCAACCAAATAGTAAACAATCTGGCCAAATCACACTATCGCTGGGGGCAAAATGCTGATGTGGTAATCCGTATGCCTACAGGAGCAGGAGTTGGTGCTGGCCCATTTCACTCTCAATCCAATGAAGCATGGTTCTTTCATACTCCCGGATTAAAAATACTTTATCCATCAAACCCTACGGATGCCAAAGGATTGCTCAATGCCGCAATTGAGGATCCCAATCCGTATTTATATTTTGAGCATAAAGGCCTCTACAGGTCTGTTTCTGAACCAATACCTGACGATTATTACACGACTGAAATTGGAAAAGCCAAACTCATCTCCGAAGGGAAGGATATTTCAATCATTACCTATGGCATGGGCGTATATTGGGCTAAAGAAATCATAGAAGCAAACAACAGTTTATCTGCTGACATTTTGGATTTAAGAACCCTTCTGCCTTGGGACAAAGAAGCTGTACAGAAAACTGTAAGAAAAACCAACAAAGTAATCATAGTACATGAAGATTGCCTGACCGGAGGTATTGGTGCAGAAATAGCTGCTTGGATAAGTGAAAACTGCTTTGAGTACCTTGATGCTCCCGTAATGAGGGAAGGCAGTCTTGATACTCCAGTGCCATTTTCCGTCAGTCTGGAAGAAAATTTCCTACCAAAACAACGGCTCAAAAAAAAAATTGATTTGTTGCTTTACTATTGATTTACCTTGATTGAGTGTTCGGCCAAAATGGTATAATCAAATTATTTACTAACTTTCACGTTTCATTACTGAAAAGCCAAAATTCGAATATGCTGTCAAAATTTTTAGGTTTAGTTATTGTTACTCTTTTGCTCGGTGTGCTTTGCACCAATGAATCCTATGGACAGCTCCTAGAAAACAGAAACAAACTAAAGACCGAAAAAGCTACAAAGAAGGGCTTTTCTCTTTACAAGAAAAAAGTAATCAAAAGGTCTCCTTCCGGCGAAAGACAAACAGATGACAAATCTGTATCTCCAAAATTCAGCACTGGAAATGATGCTTCACAAAACTCTAAGGATGTAGCTCCAAAGTATTCCAGAAGAACAAAAGGAAAAAAAATAAGGGCGGTAACACCACGGTACTCTCAGGAAAATGCTGGGAAATCAAGCGACAAAGTAGTTACTCCTAAATATTCAAAACGGAAAAAATCCGGGAAAATCACAATCATCAGTCCTAAGTATTCACAAGACATTGCAGGTCAGGGTTCTGATCGGATGGTCATTCCGAAGTATTCTAGGGAACTACCAGGAAAAGGGTCTGACAGGATTGTTTCACCCAAGTATTCTAGGGAAAGGGCCGGCCAAAATTCGGATCGGATGGTGAGCCCTAAATATTCTCAAAACATAGCAGGACAGGGCTCTGATCGATACGTGCAACCCAAATATTCCCAAAACATGGCTGGGCAAGGTTCAGACAGGATCGTACGACCAAAGTACTCCAAAGAGAGAGCAGGACAAGGGTCAGATAGAATGGTACAACCTAAATATACTCAGTACCTAGCTGGACAAGGTTCGGATCGAATAGTACGCCCTAAATACTCTAAAGAACGGGCAGGTCAAGGCTCTGACCGAGTAGTACAGCCTAGATATACCAGATACCTCGCAGGACAAGGATCAGACAGAGCGGTACAACCAAGATTCTCCGTCAACCCAATTTACGAATATAAGTACAGGCTTCCTGCATCTGCTTCAGGCAGTATGGTTTTTAAGTTTCCAGTTGTGAAACATTACATTAATAGGAAGAAAAATCACGGAGAAGAAGACTGGAATGGGCCATGGGTAAAAATCCCTGATCATAAAAGACCAGAATTCGCCGAATATACTGGTAAGTTTAATAAACAAAAAAAGGGTCGCAACATGCACCCAAGTGCCAACTACATGTACGCCAAATACAAGAATAGTCGCATAGCCAGAGATGTAATACAAAAGGCAAGTGTGCTTTGGGTGAGGGTTCACATGAATCAAACCGACCCAAAAGGTGTTAAGAAAAAGGCTCCCAAATTGAAGTATGACAAAGACGAATCGGATATTTGGAATAATCAAGAAAGAGAATACACAAAGAATTAATCCTTCCCTTTTAAGTTAAAAATTGCATAAAAAAAGGGAGTCCAATTACGAACTCCCCAATTCTTCCAACTTATTACGTATAGAAGATTCTACTTATTTCATAGTAGTGGCTTTCACTATTTTGTCTTGTATTTCAGCAGTATCTATATTGGCGTCATTCTCTTTCAGCTTATCCATACTCTTGATGTAAAATTTGATCGCTTGTTTTGGCAGATTGTTTTTTACATAATAATCACCCATGATTTCCAAATTGAATGGAGTCTCTCTAATCTCAATTGACTTCTCTATCCACATTTTTGCTTCTGCCATGTTGGCCTTTTTTCTGATCAACATCTGAGCAGATTTAGCATACGTTTGCCAATCATCCGGTGAAGCATTTT
>CAXBNB010000169.1:0-7682 GCA_963976505.1 uncultured Reichenbachiellaceae bacterium | reverse complement strand
GCTTGATATTTACAGTTCCCAAGAATTTTGCTATTGCAAGAGCAGTCGCAAATTTGGTGAATTCTGAAGGTTGTAGTCTAAAGCCACCAACCTGAAACCATGATTTTGATCCAGCCACTATTGTTCCTGTACTTAATACAGCAATCAATAAGAGAATGACCAACCCATAAAAAACATATCCAAATGAATCGTAAAACTTGTAATCTAGCATCATGACGCCCAAAATCAGGAGGAATGATGTACCTATCCATATAAGTTGTTTACCAGAATTTGTCGAGAGAGAAAAAATAGAAACAGCCTGTTCCTCGTCGTACACGGCAGCATATATATTAAACCAACCCCAAAATACAAGTGTCAGGTATAACAATACTGTTACCCAATCTATCCTGTCCGCTATGCTTCCCCTGCCTATCAATACAAAAAGTCTCCTTTCAAAACAAAATCTTCCCACCAAGGACGAGTGATGTGTCCCCGTATATGTTTTTCTATTAACAAGCCAGAAATGGTGGCTGCTGCCCTGCCTCCCCATCCTGCATTTTCAACGAATACAGAGATGGCAATCTGAGGATTATCTTTTGGTGCAAAAGCCATAAATACAGAATGATCTTCTCCATGAGGGTTTTGTGCTGTACCCGTTTTTCCGCAAATAGATATATCAGGTATTTTGGCTCTGATTGCCGTAGAATTCACTACTTCCTCCATTCCATTGATGATTACAGGAAAATGCTCAGGGGAAATTCCAATTCCTTTGCGCTCTTTATATCTAGGATCCTGATAATTGGTAGATCCTATTCCTTTTGCAAGGTGTGGAATATAATAGTATCCTCTATTGGCCATAATTGCTGCAAGGTTGGCCATTTGAATTGGATTCATTAATATTTCACCTTGACCAATGCCTAAAGAAAATATATTAGAAAATTTCCACGTTCCCCTCC
Organism: uncultured Reichenbachiellaceae bacterium; assembly: GCA_963976505.1. Taxonomy (GTDB): domain Bacteria; phylum Bacteroidota; class Bacteroidia; order Cytophagales; family Cyclobacteriaceae; genus CAXBNB01. The sequence continues at coordinate 6,747 of CAXBNB010000169.1, read as the reverse complement.
CCTTATACATCTGATCATACATCTCGGGTCCCGGTACGGTACCCGCTCCCTCGTTGGGTAGATCAATGCCTAACGGACTTCCCAATCCAAAATCGGAAACCATGTCTCTCCACCTACTGAGTCCAATAGGAGCTTGTCTGAATTGACTTTTGGCATCACTGGCAGCATCCCTATTTATGACCCTTTTAAACACTTTCACAAAAAAGTTGTTTGAGGAATACTTTACAGCTTTTTGCACATCATAATAACCCGGAGCAGCATGATCGGCAATTAACCTGTTGTCACAATATATTTCTTCTTTAGGCCCCAAGACTCCCTCCTCAAGTGCAATCAATCCCTGAATTATTTTAAAGATAGAACCTGGAGGATACATCGCCATCAAAGGGCGATTGAATAGCGGTTGTAAACTATCGTTAGCAATAGTAGAGTAGTTTTCACTGAAATTCCTGCCTGCAAATAAGTTGGGATCATAACTGGGGCTAGAAACAAAAGCCAAAATTTCACCCGTAGAAGGCTCAATTGCTACTACGCTTCCGATCTTCCCTTTCATTAGCTTTTCAGCATAGTGCTGTAATTCAATGTCGATAGACAGTGTAATATTTTCTCCTGGAATTGCCAATGTATCCAAGCTTCCATCTTTGAAGGCACCCTTTTCAATTCCCCTTACATTTACCATTTTAAACTTAACCCCCCTGCGACCTCTCAGCTGTTTCTCATAGGAAGATTCAATTCCCGTAATTCCCATATAATCTCCCGATCGGTAATAATTACTTGTGTCCCGCTTCAGCTGACTGGAGCTAATTTCTCCGATATATCCAAATACATTTGCCAAGCCGTCATGAGAATACTTTCGCACTGTTCTGGCTTTTGGATAAAATCCCTGGAAATCGATCAGTTGATCTTGAATTATAGCAAAATCTTCATTTTGGATTTGCTTGATGAATTGTGATGGCTTTATGTATGAATAACGTTTGGCCTTGAGCATTTTTTCCTCAAATTCAGATTTATCCAAATTAAAAGCCAAGCAAAAAGAAGTGGTATCCAGGTTTTGCACTTCCTTGGGTACTACCATCAAGTCATAGCTTGGATCGTTGTACACCAGCAGTTCTTTATTGCGATCAAATATCAGTCCTCGGTATGGGTATTCTATTATTTCCTGTACAATGTTGCTTTCAGCAGCCAAAGTGTAGCTATCGTCAAGCACTTGAATAAAGAAAAGTTTGGACGTAAAAACGACAGCTACTATTAGTATCAAACTTCTAATAATATATTTTCTGCTGTCATTCATTTTTTAATCTCTGTTTGTTTTTTACGTTAAACATTGAATTTGTTTCCTCTATTTATTTCTCTTTATTAATAAATAAATAGTGGATAATTAGAACCACAACTAGGGTGAATAGTGAACTATAAAAACCCTTCGACATAGTGTCCCAAAAGTTAGAAAAACCATACGCCTCTACAAAAAACAACAAAATGCAGTGGATCAATATCAATGGATATGTAAAAGTCAAAAACCATTGAAAGCCTTGTGTTCTGATGCTAATTCTGTCTGCGGCTCCATATCCCGAACCCGGGCTTAATATGTTTATCCAAAAAGGTCTGACAAACATTAAAAATGTTGCAGCCGCCGCATGCACTCCCTGAGTACTATAGAAAGTGTCTATCAATAATCCGACTATAAAGCCAAAAAATATTTGCACCAAAGGGTTGGTGTCAATTGGTAACAGAAAGAATGTAAGTACATAGAAAAAACAAAAAGCTGAGCCAAAGAGAACTAAATCCTTAAATATAAATACCTGTGCCAATATGATAACCAGCGACAATACGAAAACCCCAATTGTACCGTATTTATTCATATCTTAATACTTGAGTATTTTCCAAAGAATCTTTCTGTTCCTTCAGTTTAAAATCTACCAGATACACGTAAGATAAACGATAAAAATCTGTCGCCAGTTTGGCCTTTGCTTCATAAAAAGTAGCATCATCTGCTATCGAAACCTGATCCAGAATACCAATCATAGTATTCGGTGGAAATAAAGTATTGTAACCAGATGTAACAATTGTATCTCCCTGATATAGCGAAAGATGCCTTGGTAAATACTCAATATTTACATGCAACGGATCTTTACCTTCCCAAGATGTAGTACACAATGATCCTGAAGACTTGTGTAAGGACGAAACCAGTATGGAACCATTTAAAATAGATGCAACGGATGCAAAATGATCTGAAACAGCTACTACCTGACCAACTGCTCCAGCCGAGCCGATCACGCCCATGCCTTTATAAACCCCATCTTTGCTCCCTCTATTTACTGTCAGATGGTTGTTATGGAGAAAAACCGAATTGTTGATCACTTTTGAAGCTATAAACTTCCATACTGAAGAATCCTTGCTTATTAACGTGTCTGACTTCTGAGGAATACTATCAGGTAGTGCCGATAGCCTTTTTTTAAGCCTTGCATTCTCCTCTGCCAATAATCTATTCTGATCAGGAAGATCGAAAAAACCGAAAGTTGCATTTGAAGCTTCACTTATTGAAGCTGAAAGTCCATTGGCAGAATTAAAGTATTTTGCGCCCTGATAATTATTGTTTTGGACGATTAACCAAAAACTAAGAATCTCCAGCAGTAAAAACAAAAGAAATGATCGGTATTGATAAAGAAACTGGAGAAGTCGACGCATTTATATCATTGCATTAGAACTGCTCTATATTTTTCAATGTCTTTGAGTGCTGCACCTGTACCTTTTACCACGGCTAGTAAAGGGTCTTCTGCGACATGAATTGGAAGCTTAGTCTTAGCTGCAAGCCTTTTATCCAATCCTCTAAGCAATGCACCACCACCTGTAAGGTATATTCCATTGTCATAAATATCAGCTGACAGTTCAGGAGGAGCAATCTCCAAAGCTTTGAGTACTGCCTCTTCTATTTTGGATACCGATTTGTCAATGGCAAAAGCAACTTCTGAATAAGACAACTGGATGACTTTTGGAATACCTGTCATCAAATCCCTTCCTCTAATATCGTAATCTTCCGGTGGATCTTCCAGTTCTGTCAGCGCAGACCCTATTGTGATTTTTACCTTTTCAGCAGTTCTCTCACCAATGAGCAGATTATGTTGCCTACGCATATAATCCAGAATGTCTTTGTTAAAGGCATCTCCAGCAACTCTTATCGATTGGTCACATACAATACCAGAAAGTGCAATGACCGCTATTTCCGTGGTACCTCCTCCAATATCAACAATCATACTTCCTACAGGACGGTTTATTTCTATACCGATACCTATAGCAGCCGCAATGGGCTCTGATATCATGAAAACCTCCTTAGCACCAGCATGCTCTGCTGAATCCCTTACGGCTCTTTTTTCAACTTCAGTAATTCCTGAAGGAATACAGATAATCATTCTATGAGATGACGGAAACCACTTTTTCTTGTGGGGATCAATCATATTAATCATACCTCTGATCATAAACTCAGCTGCCTGAAAATCGGCAATCACACCATCCTTCAATGGACGAATGGTTTTGATGTTATCATGGGTTTTTTCATGCATCTGCATGGCTTCATTCCCAATTGCCAATACCTTGTTTTTTGCCTTATCAATAGCGATAATCGATGGCTCATCAACTACAACTTGTCCTTTATGAATTATAAGTGTATTTGCTGTACCAAGGTCAATTGCTATGTCACTTGAGAAAAAATCGAATATGCCCATGCTGTTTGAAATTCTTTATATATGAATCGACGGAAATTTACAAAATTGTTTTTAATTAATTCAGAATCAGATACATAATTAATGTTTGAAATGTCTGATTCCCGTAAAGACCATAGACATACCATGCTCATCGCAATAATCGATAGACAATTGATCTTTAATAGAACCTCCCGGCTGAATGACCGACTTAATACCAGCATCTTTGGCCAATTCTACACAATCAGGAAAAGGAAAAAAAGCATCTGAAGCCATTACAGCTCCATCAAGGCTCAACCCAAAATTGGCTGCCTTCTCTATCGCTTGTTTCAATGAATCTACTCGAGATGTTTGCCCCGTACCACTTGCCACCAATCGGTCTGCTTTAGCAAAAACTATGGTATTGGATTTTGTGTGTTTTGATAGTTTGGATGCAAAAATCAACGCGGCAGTTTCTTCGTTACTTGGAGCAACTTTAGTCACTGTTTTTAAGTCAGCAATTGAATCGGTGATGTTATCAACATCCTGTTCAATCACACCGTTGAGCAATGTTTTAAACTGTTTTTTTGTGTTGCACTTTTTCTTTTCTTTCAAAAGAATTCTATTCTTTTTAGATTTCAAGACTTCAAGTGCCTCTTCATCAAATGCAGGTGCTATCAGAATTTCAAAAAACAATTTGTTTAATTCTTTAGCTGCCTCAACATCAATTTTGGAATTTGATACCAACACCCCTCCAAAAGCAGAAATGTTATCGGCCTCAAGTGCTTTTACGTAAGCTTCACAGGTGGTATCTGCAACGGCCACCCCACATGCATTGGTATGTTTAATGATAGCAAATGCATTTTGACCTTCAAATTCATTAATCAATGAAATAGCTGCGTCAACATCTACCAAATTATTATATGAGAGTTCTTTTCCATTTAATTGCTCAAACAGGTCATTCAAATCACCGAAGAACCTTCCTTTTTGATGAGGATTTTCACCGTACCTCAACACCTTACCATTCCTTCTACTTACCTTAATAGATGGCTCGTCTTCTTCTGTATTGAAATATGAAAATATGGCAGAATCATAATGTGAAGAAATGTCAAATGCCTTGCCTGCAAATTTTTTCCTTTGCTCTAATGTGGTCGAACATTTCTGAGATTCCAACATGCTAAGTGTTTCACCATATTGTTCCATGGAAGAAACAATTAACACATCTTTGAAATTTTTAGCGGCGGCTCTGATCAAAGAAATTCCTCCTATATCTATTTTCTCAATTATATCTGCCTCACTAGCTCCAGAAGCTACAGTTTCTTCAAATGGATAAAGGTCAACTATAACCAAATCAATATCCGGAATTTTGAATGAACCTTTTTCAGCAACATCACTTTCATTGTCTCTTCTATTCAATATCCCACCAAAAACTTTAGGGTGAAGGGTCTTTACACGACCGCCAAATATCGATGGATATTCCGTTAGGCCTTCAACTGCTGTTACTGGTATTCCTAATTCTTCGATGAATGATTGAGTACCTCCTGTGGAAATTAACTGTACACCATTTTCATGTAAATTTTTTACTATTCCTTCTAAATTGTCTTTATGATAAACAGATATTAAAGCTGAGTTAATTTTTTTCATTTGATGGTTTTTCAAGCTTAGGCGCAAATCGCCAGAATTGATTGTCGCAATCTTCCAGCTTTGAGCCAGACGATAAAAATAAGGTGCAAAAGTACTTTTTTATTGTGGGGAAATCACAGAAAAAAGATTGAAAGATTCAGGGTTATTTGGTGATTTTAAGCCTAATGTCACATTCATGAAAAATTTTCCTTAATAATCATAATTTTGAATGTAGTCATCTACCGTTTCTGCAAAATATTGATATTCCAATTGATGGATCTTACTCGCGATATCTTCTGCAGAATCTGTCTTGCTAATAGGTGTACTTTTTTGGATCAAATACTTCCCTTCATCATATTTTTCATTTACTAAGTGAATGGTAATTCCGCTTTCCTTCTCTTCATTCTCTTTCACTTTTTCATGTACCCGCATCCCATACATTCCTTTACCACCATATTTTGGTAATAGGGCAGGATGAATATTTATGATCTTATTTGGATATGCTGCTATCAAATTTATTGGCACAAGCCATAAAAACCCGGCAAGTACAATAAAGTCAATTTGGTGGTCTTTAAGCAGGTTCAGTATGTTTTCAGATTCATATAGGTCTTTTTTATTGAAAATGCTTGTATCAATATTCCGATTTTTAGCCCTTTTCAACGCAAACGCCTCAGTCTTATTGCTGAGTAAAAGTGATACCTCCACTTCCTTGGAATATTGGAAATATTCAAAGAATTTTTCGGCATTGGTGCCACTTCCCGAAGCAAAAATTGCTAGTCTCTTTTTCAAATCAAATTAATTAATCAAAGTCATACTTAAAACCCCACCGACCATCAACCATTTGCAATATAGACTCAATTGATAAAAATGGTGTTTGGCATCTGCTCTAACCAGTTTGTAAATCAGAAATATTGATGGTACCAGCAAAATCAGAAAATAACCAGCAACCATATTGTTGTCGATAATAGATGCGAAATAAAAAAGAGAAATGGTAAATCCCAAAATCAACAGGTAAAGTATCCATTTTGTTTTTCGAATGCCTAAAACAATAGGAAGAGATTTACATCCAAATGCTTCATCACCCTTCATATCCTCCATGTCTTTTATTATTTCTCTAATCAATGTAATCCCAAACGCAAAAAAGGCATAAATGAAAATCAGAAAAATTCCTGATCTAAAATATACCCCAACAACCAATAGTGACAACCCTGTAAGAAATGCCACGGATAAGTTTCCTAGTAATGGCAACCTTTTAAGTCGATTAGAATAGAACCACAGCAGAAAAGCAGCAAGCAAATTGATTGCTCCAACCCATATAGAAACATAGATACCTAAAAGGATTCCTATAGCATTAAATATTTGATGCCATATCAGCACAGGCCTCCTGTTTAGTTTATTACCAACTATTACCTTATTGGGCTTGTTAATCATATCAATTTTTATGTCATAATAA
>CAXBNB010000168.1:0-7701 GCA_963976505.1 uncultured Reichenbachiellaceae bacterium | reverse complement strand
GGTTTAACCCTCAGGATGAATACAATGATAGTTTGGTGGATCAATTGTTTTCAAGAGCAGCCAATGAAACTTACGGCACCATCACCTTATTGCTACCGACTCAAGTCGGAGTGCTATACATTTTGCCAAATGATTATTCTGTTGGGGTGCAGGCGGGCTATGTAAATACCTTAACAGATTACCTAGACAATATTTCTGCTTGGGGGAACAAAAAAGGCAATGACAACATCTTTTCAGTTAAGTTTGAAATTCACATTCCTGTTTCTTTCTAGTTTTTTGTCAATTCTTATTTATTGGTTTTACTGTTTTGGCAAAGGTCAAAATTGTTTTAAATTGTTCATTCGTTTAAATTCGAATTCTAGGGACTTTCAAACCGCTCATGCAGGGCGTATTTTGTCAGGCCATGATAAAAAGATATTAAATCTTAAGTATAATATTTAAATAACAGTATGAACACTATCAAAGGACCAGCCATATTTTTGGCGCAATTCATGGACGACATTGAGCCGTTCAATAACTTGAAAAGTATCTGTAAATGGGCTGCAGATTTAGGATACAAAGGAGTGCAAATTCCAACTTGGGATGCTCGAGCCATAGACCTACAAAAAGCTGCAGAAAGCCAAACCTACGTGGATGAAATTAAAGGTATTGTAGAAGATGCGGGAATGCAGATCACTGAGTTGTCTACGCATTTACAAGGCCAACTGGTAGCAGTTAATCCTGCTTATAGTGCCATGTTCGATGGGTTTGCTCCTGACAATGTCAAAGGGGATGACAAAGCGAGAACTGCTTGGGCGGTGAATCAATTGAAAATGGCGGCTAAAGCCAGTAGAAATTTTGGAATAGATGTACATGCTACCTTTTCTGGTGCTTTGCTTTGGCATACAGTTTACCCATGGCCACAACGTCCTGCAGGATTAGTAGAAATGGGATTTAAAGAACTCGCTGCACGTTGGTTGCCGATTTTGAACGAATTTGACAAACATGGAGTGGATGTATGTTATGAACTACACCCAGGAGAGGACTTGCATGATGGGATCACTTTTGAGCGTTTTCTTGCTGCTACTGGCAACCACAAAAGAGCCAATATACTATATGATCCAAGTCACTACGTATTGCAGCAACTGGATTACTTACAGAACATCGATATTTACCATGAGTTTATCAAGATGTTCCATGTGAAGGATGCAGAATTTAATCCTACTGGTAGAGCAGGGGTGTATGGTAGTTTTTCTGATTGGGTTGATAGACCAGGAAGGTTTAGATCTCTTGGTGATGGTCAAGTGGATTTTGCAGGGATCTTCTCGAAATTATCTCAATACGGGTATGACGGATGGGCTGTCCTAGAGTGGGAATGCTGCATCAAAAGCGCTCAGCAAGGAGCAGAAGAAGGTGCACCTTTCATCAAAAGACATATCATTAACGTGACTGAAAAAGCATTTGATGATTTTGCTGGGGGTAAGCCGGATGAAGAATTGAATAAAAAAATACTGGGATTGTAATAGTCCTTTCTGAATAAAATTATTTGACACCCTTATTTTCCTTAACAAGATAGTAAGGGTGTTTTTTTTGCCAATTCTAAATGAAAGGGATATTTTGTATTGGCAATTTGAATGGATTTGGCAGTTGTGCCAACTAAGTGCTATTTTTAAAGAAAAATTACAACTGGAAAATGAAATTATTTCTCAATATGTATAAACTAAGTAGCCTCGCAGTACTGGCTTTAATTTTGTACTCCTGCAATTCAAATACAAAGACAGCAACCGAAGAAAAACCACCAAACATTCTATTCATCATGTCTGATGATCATGCTTTTCAGGCAGTAAGTGCTTATGGGCATGGCTTGAACAATACACCTAACATTGACAGGATTGCCAAAGAGGGTGCTATTTTCAACAAAGGCTTTGTAACTAATTCTATATGTGCGCCTAGTCGGGCGGCAATGTTGACGGGCAAGCACAGCTTTGTCAATGGAAAAGTCGATAACATGCAACCATTTGATTGGGAGCAACCCAATTTCGCGAAGTTGTTGCAGCAAGCTGGGTATCAAACGGCTCTGATAGGCAAAATACATTTGAATGGACTTCCATTGGGTTTTGATTATTCGAGTGTATTGCCGGGACAAGGGCATTATTACAATCCTGATTTTATTGAAAATGGTGTAAAAAAACGTATTCCCGGATATGTCACTTCTATTACGACTGACCTGGCTTTGGATTGGTTAGACAAACAACGGGACAAGGAGAAGCCATTTCTTCTACTCTACCATCAGAAGGCGCCACATCGTAACTGGAAGCCAGAAGAGAAATACCTGACGCTCTTTGATGATAAAACTTTTGATCCACCAGCCAACTATTTTGATGACTATGAAGGCAGGGGTACTGCAGCCCATCAGCAGGAAATGCAGGTGGACGGACATGCCAAGTGGGGACATGATTTTAAAATGGTTATCGATCCAAACGGAGATTCAACGGGTTTTGATAGAGAACTGAAAAGATTTGATGAAAAGCAATTGGCGGCATGGAAGGCAGCCTACACTCCTAAAAATGATGCGATGAAAGCCGCTAAATTGGAAGGGAAAGAACTGGGAAAATGGAAATACAACCGATACATCAAAGATTACCTGAGAACGATTCAGTCTGTAGATGATGGGGTAGGGCAAGTTTTGGATTATCTGGATGAGAATGGATTGACCGAAAATACGATTGTGGTATATACCTCTGACCAGGGTTTTTACCTTGGCGAACACGGATGGTTCGACAAACGCTTTATGTATGAAGAATCGCTTCGTACGCCTTTATTGATGCGTTACCCTAAAGAGATCAAGCCCGGAGGGCAGGTGAATCAAATGATACAAAATATTGATTTTGCACCAACTTTTTTAGATTATGCAGGTGCAAATATTCCAGCTGATATTCAGGGAGAATCGTTTAGGAAAATCGTGAGTGGAGAATCTTCAGAATGGAGAGATGCCATTTATTATACTTATTATGAATACCCGTCGGTGCACATGGTAAAACGCCACTATGGAGTACGTACTGACCGCTATAAGTTAATGCACTTTTATTACGACATAGATGAGTGGGAAATGTATGATCTGGAAAAGGATCCTTCTGAAATGAACAATGTGTACGATGACCCTGCCTATCAATCTGTCAGAGAGAACATGCATGCAAGGCTTGTGGAGATGAGGGAAAAATATGGAGATAGCGATGAAAATGATCAGATGCACCTAGACAGATACCTGAAGGCTAGACAAAAAAAGAAATAAATTTAAGTGAAGTTGATGAAAATAGAAAGAGCTTCCTTATCGGGAAGCTCTTTCTATTTTAGTGCTTTGTTAAATCAAGAGTTTGTATAATTGGTAGGTAGATCTATATACCGATTGACCTTGTTTAGACTGTGTTTGTTTAATATTTAGAAATCCTTTTGACCTCATTTATAAGCAATGGAAAAGCAGGTTCGGTCATTCCATGCCCATATCCATCCATTTCAAAAAGTTGTGTCTCCTTGTGTCCTGCAACTTTCATCATTCTATAGAAGTATGCGTTTTCTTCATACCGTCCGAGCATTTCTCGTTCTCTATCTCCTGTAATCAAAAGCAAGGGAGGAGCATCAGCCCTAACATGAAATAATGGAGCATATTTGTCAACAATGGGTTGTTTTCCATCAATTCCCATTTCCTCCCTCACAGTAAAGTGAGTGATGGTATGCCCGCTAAAAGGAATCAGCCCTGCAATCTTATTGGCATCTATGGAGTGTTTGGCAAGATAACTTTTATCTAAACCGACCATGCTTGCAAGGTATCCTCCAGCCGAATGCCCAGATATGAAAATCAATGAGGGATCACCACCGTAATTTTTAATATTTTCGAATACCCATGCTACTGAGGCAGCAGCATCATCTATGTAAGTAGGGGCCTTTACCTTAGGATAAAATCTATAATTCACTGCCACTACCGCCATTCCTTGATTTTTTAAGCGTTCTGGAATGGATTTATTGCCACTTGTAAGGCCTCCACCATGAAACCATACTATTGTTGCATAGCCTTTTTTGTCAGCAGGGTAGAATATGTCAAGTACACAGCGTTCCTGAATGTATGGGTCTTTAAGATTGGCTTGTTTTTCATAGTAGGGTAGGTCTGTGATCAGTTTATATGCATTGTCTTGACCATATACTTTGACAAACAAACAAATAAGAACGCTGATGATCAGTGTTTTTTTCATGGTAACATTATATTTTTTATAACAACAAAGTCAGTCGAGTTGTATTTTCCAACTTTATTAAAAGTAAAGGCTGTCAATATTAGTTCTTTTAGCAATAATTTTCTAAAAATTGGAATTTATAATTGCTGGTGAAGACAGAGTTGATTACCTATGAAAGCACTACTTTATCTGGAGTTCAAACTTAACTTTCAATTATGTACATTGACTAGGAGCGAAATAATTTCATTAAAACAGGGCAGGTATTGTGTCTTCGCTTTTTGTTTTTTTATCTTAGGAATTCAAAAGGTATAAATTGGCTGGTGCACTAAGATTGAATCTCATGATTGGTGTTATTTATACTTTTCAGATTCAAACACTTTAAAGAAAGTACAATGAACTTTAAATTTCAGAAGCTTGCTGTAATTGCATTAACAACCCTGCTCATGATTTGTATTAAAGGGCAGTCTTTTGCCACTGATTACATGAAATGGCACAAGATCACTTTAGACTTTGAAGGTCCTCACCACAGTGAAACAGATAATAATCCCAATCCATTTATGGATTATAAACTGGATGTAACATTTACCAATGGCGACAAAAGTTACAAAGTGCCAGGATACTTTGCTGCCGATGGAAATGCCGCAGAATCAAGTGCTACAGAAGGCAATATTTGGCGTGTGCATTTTAGCCCCGATGAATTGGGTGAATGGGAATATTTGGTTTCTTTTAGGAAAGGGGAAACCGTAGCTGTCAATGACAATCCTTTAGATGGTCAGCCTGTGATAGGAGTTGATGGGCTAAGGGGAAAGTTCAATGTGATCGCCAGTAACAAGACTGGAATTGACCACCGATCCAAGGGTCTTCTTAAAGTTACAGGAGGACGTTATTTGCAATTTGCTGAAACAGGAGAATATTTTTTAAAAGCAGGAGCTGATGCACCAGAAAATCTATTGTCTTATCAGGATTTTGATGGTGATTTTAAATCAGATGGTATAAAAGACAACCTAGTAAAGACTTGGGACCCTCATGTCAGGGACTGGAAAACAGGAGACCCAACATGGCAAAATAGCAAGGGAAAAGGGCTAGTTGGGGCGTTGAATTATCTTTCAGCTTCAGGAATGAACGCTTTTTCATTCCTCACCATGAACATATTGGGTGATGATAAAAATGTTTACCCATACACCAGTTATGATGAACGTAGGCACATGGATGTTTCAAAGTTGGATCAATGGGAAATAGTTTTTGAACATGCAGATAAATTGGGCTTGTTCTTACATGTAAAAACACAGGAAACGGAAAACCAGGGTCTATTGGACAATGGCGATACTGGCCCGCAACGCAAGTTGTATTATAGAGAACTGATTGCCAGGTTTAGCCATCATTTAGCACTGAATTGGAACCTTGGGGAAGAGAATGGTGTCTGGAAGAAAAAAAATATCACAACACCTCAAACTACTGAACAAAGAAAAGCAATGGCACAATATTTCGCTGATAACGATCCTTATGGCCACCATATTGTGATTCACAATGGTCAAGAATTTGATGATGTTTTGGGTACAGAAGTGGCAGTTACAGGAGTGTCTATCCAGACCAATCAAAAGGATTTTAGCAAAGTACATGCTGAAGCCCTCAAATGGGTAAACAAATCAAAAGAAGCAGGGAAGCAATGGGCAGTTTCTGTTGATGAACCGGGAGATGCTCAGCATTCTTTGATCACCGATGATGAAGACGCTTTACACAATGACGCCCGAAAAAATGCCCTTTGGGGTACGTTTATGGCTGGTGCATTTGGAATAGAGTGGTATTTTGGATACGCTCACCCACATTCTGACCTAAGCTGCGAAGATTGGCGTTCCAGAGATCTAATGTGGAAGCAATCAAGCTATGCTCTTAATTTTTTTAGAGAATCAAATATTCCTTTTTGGGAAATGGAGTCTAGAGATGAATTCACTCAGATTGAAGATGATTATTGTTTTATGAAAGAAGGAATGGCTTATGTTATTTATCAAAAGCAAGGAAAGGCCTTTTTACTAAACCTACAAAATGATTCAAATAAGTATAAAATAAGCTGGTATAACCCCAGAACTGGTGAATACTTTAAGAAGACCAAAAAGATATCTGGAGGAAAAAATGTTGATGTCTCAGCACCTCCGTATGATGTTGGTCAGGATTGGGTAGTATTATTGAGAAAAAATTGATATTGGAACCTTACCAAATGATTAAATGAAATCTCAAAGAAAAGTTTCGTGGTAAGCAAAGTATGCTTTGAGGATAACGAAAAGAGACTAAATTATTCACCCTTCTCTAGGGTGAATAAAAAGTTCGAACCTTTACCGAGCTCTGATTCCACACTAATTGTTCCTCCAAGTGCTTCTACTATTTTCTTCACGGTCGCCAATCCTATCCCATTACCGGCCTGACCGAATTTGTCTCTTGGAACGATGGTTTCGAAGATATGAAAAATTTTATGAATAAAATCTGGGTTTATTCCCCATCCATTGTCCTTTACATTAAATACATAAAATGAGTCTTGTTCAGACACACTTATTTCGATTTCAACAAGCTCATCATTGCTGTATTTTATAGCATTACCTATTAAGTTGATTAAGATTCGTTCAACGGCTGTTCTATTGGTATGGATTTCTTTAAGAGAAGATTTTAATGTAATTCTATTCCTTTCATCAAAAGAAAATAACCCTACTACATCGTCAACGAGTGATTTCAAAACAATTTTTGAATAATTTCCCTTTATTTTTCCTCCACTTTTACTGTATTCCAGCAACCCTTCAATCAGCCGTTTTAGCTTATCAGTCGAACGAGAAATCATTTCTAATATTTCCAACCCGTTTTTGTCGATCACTGCGTCATATTCTTTTGCAAATATATTTAGCATCGCTGAGATGCTATTTAGAGGAGACTTAAGATCATGTGCGGCGATCATTGCAAACTGCTCCAGTTCTTGATTTTTTTCTTCAAGCTTTTCAAATGCCTCTTCCAGTTGTAATTTGTTCCTCCTTAATCGGAGTAAGTTCATTACTTGTTTAGATAGCGCTATTAAAGAAGCTCTTTGTCCCTGGCTCAATAGTTTGGGTTTTTGATCAATAACACAGAGTGTCCCAAGAGGCAATCCATTGTCGCTTAACAAGGGCACTCCTGCATAAAATATTACCTGAGAACTTTCTGTTACCAATGGATTGTCATGAAAGCGTTCGTCTTTTCTGGCGTCCTGAACAATAAAAATATCACTGGGGTCATTTATGGCATGAGCGCAAAACGCAATTTCTTTTGGCGTTTCTGATACACCTACTCCATGATGGGATTTGAACCATTGCCGCTTACCATCTAAAAGGCTTACCAGTGAGATAGGAGTGCCACAAATTTCTGCAGCTATTGCGGTAAGGTTATCATAGTCTTCTTCCGAAAGTGTATCCATTATGGAATAAGAATCAAGTTCTTTGATCCTATCTTTCTCCCTTTCATGTGCTTTTGGTGCAAT
>CAXBNB010000167.1:0-7773 GCA_963976505.1 uncultured Reichenbachiellaceae bacterium | reverse complement strand
AAAAACTAAATCAATTATGTCTAACCTCTGGTATTTTTCATGAGAGGCCTATTTAAGAGGCTGTTTTAAAAGGTACATAATTCCCAGACTCCTGACTGTCGTCAGACAGGCATTCTGGGATCTGTGCGAGAAGCAGCTGTAGATGGTTTCTCAGAGGGGTGCCGGAATAAATCCGGCAACTCTTGAACACTTTTGAAACAGCCTCTTACTTTTTCTTATTCTGATCCCTTATCGCTCGCATCAAATTGTTGGCGAAAATGAAATCTTCCAACTCTTTTACCTGGCAATCGAAAATATTTTGATTGTGGCCCTCCCAAAGTTTGTGTCCCTGATGGATGAACATGACATAATCACCTATTTCCATCACGGAATTCATGTCGTGAGTCACTATCACAGTTGTAATATTTAGCTCCTCGGTTATTTCTTTGATCAGGTTGTCAATCCGAATAGATGTTTGTGGATCGAGTCCCGAGTTGGGTTCGTCACAAAATAGGTATTTGGAATGATTGACTATCGCCCTTGCAATTCCTACTCTTTTTTTCATCCCTCCACTAATTTCGGAAGGCATTTTCGTGTTTACGTTTTCAAGTCCGACTTTGGCCAAACAGGTATTTACCCTATCCAACTTTTCATCCTTTGGCATTTTAGTCAACACATTGAGTGGGAACATTACATTCTCTTGCACATTTTTCGAATCAAATAAAGCTCCACCTTGAAACAGCATGCCAATTTCCCGACGAACATCCGTTTTTAGGTCTTTGTCGCCTGAGGTGAAGTCTCTACCATCGTATAGTACACTGCCTGCATCTGGCTGAATCAGCCCCACTATGCTTTTTAGCAAGACACTCTTACCTGTTCCACTGGCTCCAATGATCAGATTGGTTTTACCTTTCTCAAAAGTGGCGCTTATCCCATGAAGTACCTGTTTGCCTTCGAATGACTTATGAATATTTTGAATTTCGATCATAACAGCAACTGGGCTAAAAGATAGTCAGCGAGTAAAATGGCAATACAGCTATTGGTCACAGCACTGGTACTGGCAACCCCCACTTCCAGCGCTCCCCCTTCTGTATAAAAACCTTTATACGCTGAGATTGAAGCAACCAAAAAGGCAAATACGAATGATTTGGTCAATGCGAAAATGATATTGTACTCTACAAAATCATAGCGAATACCGTAAATAAATTCCGTTCCGGTGATCACTCCTGTCAGTGTACCAGCCAGGTAGCCTCCATATATGGAAAGAAACCCTGCCAACACGACCAACATAGGATACATAAACAATGCTGCAATGATTTTAGGCAAAACCAGGTAAGAAGTAGAGTTTATCCCCATCACTTCCAGTGCATCAATTTGCTCTGTAATCCGCATGGTACCCAGTTCTCCCGCAATGTTCGATCCCACTTTTCCGGCAAATACAATTGCCATAATGGTAGGTGCCAATTCCAGAATTGTCATATCCCTCACCACCAAAGAAATCACATAATCAGGAATCAAAGGACTGATAAGGTTGTAGGCCGTTTGTATAGTAGTCACCGCTCCCATAAAGGAGGAAACAATAGCAAAAATCAAGATAGAATTGACCCCTATCTTAACAGATTCATCAAAAATAAGTCTGATGTAAGTTCCAAACGACTCCCTTCTAACGAATAGTGTACCAATAAATATGATGAATTTTCCTAGGCTCTTCAACGGACAATATTTTAGACACCAAAATAATATAGTTCCAAGTCAAGGAGCAAATTTTAGAGCTGTAATCTCACATTCTTTAAACTGCCCTTTATCAAAACAAATCAACTACAGCTCTTTATTGACTGGAAAACACTCTCTTCAATAAGTCCGTGGTTCTGGCTAATGGATCTTTTCTGATATTAGCTTCTTCTTTAGCGATCAAGGTAAACAATCCATCGATAGCCAGCTGAGTAGCATAATCATCCAAATCAGGATTTGCCTTCTGAACAAAAGGAATCTTGTTGTATTTGTTTACAAGGTCGCCATAGTATTTGGTAGCATTCACTTCATCCAGAGAGCTTTTCATCACTGGTTTGAATTTAGTAGTCAATTGATCACTGGTTGTTCTCTTCAAGTAATCCGTCGCAGCATTAGGTTCACCTTTCAATATATTCCATGCATCTTCGATGGTCATTGAAGTAATGGCCGTTACAAATATTGGCTTGGCTTCTTTGGCTGCCGCTTCTGCCCCACGATTCAACGTCATTACAAACTTATCTACCTCCCCTCCTAGACCGATAGCAGTCAGCTTGTCTGCAACATTCTGTGCATCTGGAGGAAAGGGTATTTTTATTTGTGGGTTGTTAAAATAGCCATCCAGTTGGCTGGCACTATTTGAGCCTTTGGTTATTCCCTGTACCAGCGCTTCCTTCAATCCGGAAGCCACATCACCAGATGTCAGAGGAGTTTCTTCATTTAAATAGTCTCCAACAGTCTTTTGCGCTTGCTGAAACTGTTGGGCAGTACAGGAAGAAAGTATTAAAAAACAAATAATGTAAATAGATGCGTATTTCATGAAACTGTGTTTTAATGTCATTTTAATAATAGAATTCGAATATACGTTGGAAAACAATTTTGATTCTGAATAATCCTATAAATCATGTAAAAAATCGATCCTAATATTTTAATTCAAAAGGAAATCTAATTTTCAATAAGTCGAAAAATCAAAAAAATATACCCATTATGAGATAATAGAAATAAATTCGTCGGTTTGAACCCTAACCATCAAAAAAGGGGTTTTAGTATTCAAATGACACAAAAATGAAAGAAATTTTTGCAGAGATAATTACCATTGGTGATGAGATTCTCTTCGGACAAATCACCGACACCAATAGCCAATGGATAAGCGCTGAACTAGATAAAATCGGCATCAAAACAAGGCGCAAGACATCCGTCAGCGACAAAGCACCTGAAATAGTAGCCGCATTGAAGGAAGCAGAAAGCAGGGTAGATATCATTTTGATTACAGGAGGACTTGGGCCGACAAAAGATGATTTGACCAAAGGCGTATTGACTAAATATTTCGGTGCGGAACTCAAGCGAGATGAGGTATCTTTCAATGAAGTCAAAAGTTTCTTTGATAAAATAGGCCGCCCATTTAATGAATTGAACTGGGGTCAGGCAGATCTTCCTACAAACTGCACAAGGGTTCAAAATCAATATGGCACTGCTCCAGGGATGTGGTTTGAAGAAAATGATACCATATACATATCCATGCCCGGAGTACCGTTTGAAATGAAAGCAATGGTCACCAATACGGTATTGGGAAAATTGAAAGAAAAATTTTTACTGCCCGTCATTCACCACAAAATGATCCGAACGGTTGGGATTGGAGAATCTTGGCTGGCGGATGAAATTGCCGATTGGGAAGACAATTTACCTTCTCATATCAAGTTGGCTTACTTACCGGGAATGTGGCAGGTGCGTTTGCGATTGACAGGAGTGGGAATTGATCAAAAAATATTAGAGAAAGAAATAGAAGATGAGTTTGCCAAAATATTTCCAACCATAGAAAAATACATCTTTGGATATGAAGGCGTAGAACTCCAAGAGGCCATCGGCATGCTACTAAAGGAAAAAGGCTTGTCAATTGCTTTTGCTGAAAGCTGTACTGGCGGTTACATTTCTCACCTGATGACTTCAGTGCCCGGCAGTAGTGGATACATGAAAGGATCAATTGTGGCCTACAGCAATGAAGTGAAAATGAAACAGCTGGGTGTACGCTCAAAAACCTTGGAGAAATTTGGGGCCGTAAGTGAAGAAACTGCCATAGAAATGGCAGAAGGAGTAAGAAAAAATATTGGTACCGACATAGGTTTTTCATCAACAGGCATAGCTGGGCCAAGCGGCGGCACAGAAGAAAAACCTGTAGGCACGATATGGCTCGCCTTTTCCAGTAAAGACAAGACCAAAACCATAAAATTAAATTTGGCAGGAACCCGTGAACTTAATATAAAACATACTGCCGTTAATGCATTGAATTTGATTCGGCTTAGTTTGTGATTTATATAAAAAATCATCCTAAATCCTTACCTTTGCGCGTACAAATCCCAAAAGCAAAATAAAATAGCATGGCTCTAGTAGAAATGGTGATGCCCAAAATGGGTGAGAGCATAATGGAAGGCACAGTCCTTTCGTGGTTGAAAAAAGTTGGTGACTCAATAGAAGCAGATGAGTCTGTGCTCGAAGTAGCTACAGACAAAGTGGATACTGAGGTACCTTCTATTCATGCCGGAATATTGAAGGAGATTCTCGCCAAAGAAGGCGAGGTAGTGTCCGTAGGAAATCCAATTGCCATTATCGAAACAGATCAAGAAGAAGTAGTCAATGAGCAACTGGTAGATACTGATCCTGAAGAAAATGCGGAAGCTATTTTAGAAGAGGTGTCAAATATCACCGAATCTTTGAGTATTGAAAGACCCCCTGAACACCTGTCCACTTCTGATGCTGCTAGATTTTATTCTCCATTGGTATTGAACATAGCGAGGGAAGAAAACATCCCTAAATCAGAACTTGAAATCATATCAGGAACAGGGAGCGAAGGGCGTGTCACTAAAAAAGACATCCTTGCTTACATCGCTTCAAGAAAGTCATTTTCTCCAGATACCACAATTGCCAGCAATGGATCATCCAATCAGCCAGCTATTTTCTCTGGTGAAGACGAAATCATAGAAATGGATCGAATGCGTAAAGTGATTGCTGACCGGATGATGGAATCAAAGCGCATTGCCGCACACGTCACTTCCTTTGTAGAAGCCGACCTGTCAAAAGTGGTGGCTTGGAGAAGTATAAACAAAAGAATTTTTCAGGAAAGAGAAGGACAACCCTTGACCTTCACTCCTATATTTATCGAAGCAGTAGTCAGGGCCATCAAGGATTATCCGATGATGAATATTTCTATCGACGGATATAAAATCATTAAGAAAAAAGCCATCAATATCGGAATGGCAGTAGCCCTTCCCTCAGGAAATCTTATTGTGCCTGTGATTCACAATGCTGACCAATTGAGTATTGGCGCCATTTCGTTAAAAGTGAATGAATTGGCTAAAAGAGCCAGAAACAATCAGTTGAGTCCTAAAGACCTTGAAGGTGGCACCTACACGATCTCCAATGTAGGCTCCTTCGGCAATGTAATGGGCACGCCTATTTTGGTGCAACCACAAGTCGGAATTCTAGCATTGGGTACAATTCAAAAGAAACCTACTGTCATTGAAACCCCACAAGGAGATTTTATAGGCGTAAGGCACAAAATGTTTCTTTCTCACTCCTACGACCACAGGGTAGTGGACGGAGCACTTGGCGGTATGTTTGTGCGTAGGGTTGCTGATTATTTAGAAAAATTTGATGAGACTAGGGTAATCTAATCCTGTACCTTAAAAATAAGGCGAACAGTTATTTCAATTGTCTTGCAATAAGTGGAGCGAGTAAGTCATAGCCCTTTTCATTGGGATGCAACCCATCTGCAAACAGCGTCTCGTCGATTTTTCCATCATCAGTCAAAAGCAACTTCCCCGGATCGGTAAAGCTTACATTGTACAACTCGGCCATTTGCTCTATCATCAGGTTTATCCTGACAACCTTGGCTTCTTGGTCTCTGCGAGGATAGATTCCAATCATGTGAACCTTGGCTTTAGGCTGTTTGGCTTTAATCGCATCAACAACATAACCCAGCCCAGTGATAATTTCTTCATCGGAGTTCATACCGAAGTTATTTGTCCCTAGCATCACTAGTATTTGTTCTGCATCAAATCCGTCCAATTCGTCATGGTATATTCTCCAAAGCACGTTTTCGATCCGATCCCAGCCATATCCAAAATTCGCTACCTTCAATGGAGAGAGGTGCTTTTTCCATGATTTCTCACCTCTTGCTATCGGTGCTTTTGGCATACCTGCCCAATAGTGGGTAATCGAATTGCCAAAGAAACAAACTTTCGGAGGGTTGGTTTGGTTGAGCTGGAGAATATCCTGATGCCTTGTTTCCCACTCGTATAGACCCGGCTCTCTTCGTTGTGTCACGGGCATGGTGGTAGAAATTGTGCCCATTGGTTCGTGTAGGATCTCCCGGATTTTTTGTTCGCAAGCATCAGCATGGGACTGCATGCCCAAGTCTGACGGGTGTGTGCCATCTACATAACCATCAATCCCTAAATTCAATTCACTTTTCTGAAGGATAAACAATTCAGTAATGCCTTCAGCTTTCAAATCGGCAAAAGACCGGCGCAATACTTCATTCAATTTGGTATAAACTGCGTGGCGCTCGCTGACCAAACCTCCATCCGAATAGCCACTGTGCTCTACCAAAAGAATTGGCGTACTAGGTCGTTTTTGTTTCAGCTTACGAACAGATTTTTTAATAAGCTTTTCAACCTCTTCTACTGTCCGGTCTTTGGTTGGCGTTAGATTCGGCAGGCAATCAAGCACATATATTTTCGCATCAATTTCACTGATTAGATCAATCACTTCATCTTCCAACTTCCCATTGCCAGAAAATCCTAGGTTGATCAATGGCCTGTCCATATTTCTTTGCAAAATACCAGTCCATGCCATACCCGGGCGAGAAGCACAAGCTCCTTGCGCTATAGAAGTGCCATACACTACTATAGGTTTCTCCTTTTTCAATGGTATCGGATCAAAAGATGCTCCATCTGGCACTCCTATTTCGAGCCATGTGACCGAATTGTACAGCGGTAAATACAGTTGGTATTCCCTGCCTTTGTCATGGTATTTTTCTTTGGCATCTATTTGATTGAAATCGTACCTGGTCGTATCTCCAAACGAACGACTTCCCCTGAGCCAATACACTTCCCCCTCAGCGTTTTTAGCATACAAATCAACACCACTCACGCCAGTTGCTGGCATGTGGGGCATATCCAAGTTTCCACCCAAACCGTAGCGTACTTTTATCTGACTCGCATCAGTTCTAAACCTGATAACCAATCCTGCAGCATGTTTGGATAAATTCCAAACTGCGTTTCTTACTTCTCCTTTAGCTCTTGATGGCAACCTGTCATAGTAGGATTCAACCTCACTTGCCCATGCTTGTCCCTCCACAGTAGCAAAGTCGCTTTGAGCAGGATTCCACCATTTAATGGCCGTTTTTTCCTGAGCTGATGAAAAATATCCAATAGTGAATAACAAAAGAACGAAAACGTATTTTTTATAAGTCATAACTGAAAGGTGTGGTGTTTGTAAAATTGTATTCGATTAGAAAATTGATCACTTGGATTCGAAAATAATAATTAAAATACAATGCATCATTATTTTATTGGCTAGAACTCATCTAAACCAATGCTTTCAATATGATTGGATTTAGTAAGAAATGTACAGTACATTGACCAAAGTAAATCACTGAATTATTTCTAGTAAACTGATTAATGCTCCCGAAAAATACCATTATGTCAATTTTTACGTATCTTCTATAGGTTGTAATAATAGATTCCGCTTATCATCGTCTGAAAGCACAGGCCATATAAATATTTCAACTTAAGAACTAAATGAAAAAAATGACATCTGACATCTTCAACTTAGCTAAAAGCATCATTCCATTCCTAATGGTCATTTTAGTCATCTCTTGTGCCAATCAAGAAGAAATGTTGAAAGGTTCGGCGAATGATCAAACAATGGAGGGTCAAAATACCAATGACCAAACCATGGATGCTCCAGCGACCGATGAAGTTATTCATTACTTAGCCTTGGGAGATTCATATACCATTGGACAAGGAGTGAATGAAAGCGAAAGATGGCCAAATCAATTAGGATTAG
>CAXBNB010000166.1:0-7773 GCA_963976505.1 uncultured Reichenbachiellaceae bacterium | reverse complement strand
CAACTTTAACCTAAATTAAATCCTAAATCCGTAGCCGTATTTTAGGACGTGACATTAAAAAAAATGAAATCAGTTTTAAGAAAAATATTTTTCGCAAAAAGTTATTTATATAGCTACCCTTATAGTTCATTGAATTTACAAAATGACCTCGAGCGAATACATGAAGACAAATATTTTAAACGCAATTCTATATTAAGAGGTAAAAGAATATCAAACGATCAATTTTTACTTTGGGAGAAATGGAATTTTTTTCGGGGCATGCACTCCTATGATGGTTTAAGCTTTTTCTCCGGAAAAATCCATGACACTCAAGAGAAAACTAATATAGTTGGAACAATATATCCAAATCCGATAATACTATTTGCATTTTATTTTCCAATTATCATTTTGTGTTTCATGCTTTTTGACTTAATTACAAAAAAAGTAATTGAAGTAAAGTTGGAGTTTTACTTTATAATAGGACTGTTTATTTTATTATCACTTTTATCAATATTCTATTTCAGAAAAAGAATTCAGAAATCTGTTGAACAGGAATTGAAGTTAACGAATGAATCAGATTAAGCAAATAATTAAATGGGTTACTATTTTGTTCTTTGGCATTGCAATCTACGCTATGACCATTGGACAAATTGTGCCTATAGAGTTTGCTGATTGGCATAATTTGCACCTCTTCTGTGACATAATTTTAAAAGGACTGCCTATAGCAATTTTGCTAACACTCGGATGGACCTTAATAAAAGACAGACCAAAAAAAGCAAATATTATTATCGGAATATTAACGCTAATAATTACGGGCGGTATGTTTTTCGGAACAATCTTTTTAATGTTCTCATTCGGTTTTGGTGCTTGGGTAGACAAAGAAATAATTTATGAAAACATTAAAAAACCAGAAGTGACCATTAATCACCAATTATGGGACATTGGCGCATTTGGTTACGGTGGTCAAAGAACAGTCAAGCTAACTCCGATTTTAGGGCTTTGGAATTGGGTTGAAAAAATAGATACAGCCGATATTGACAAAGAAAATTGGAATCTATTAAAGAAAGAAGGAAGCATTAATTTTCCATAAAGCAAATGGAGAATGGAAAATAAAAACGACACCACAACACGGTATATAGCAAATAGGGCGATTAGTGGTTTACTAAAGTTCAGTAGTTATTTGAAACTCCGCCAAATCGTAGATTTGGCTTTTAAGAATGAATAAATTAAAAACAAAATACAACGATTTGGCTCTGTGCAAATTTGAAAGTTCTGTGCTTTCTACTGCCCTACTTGCCATATACTAAACGTTGTACCCCATTAAAAACAGCATAAACTGAAAAAAATGAATATATACAGAAGAAAGCCCAAATCCGTTTTATTAATTCTGATTTTAATGTTGTTCGCTTTATCAAATCTAAATGCCCAAGACTGCGATTGTAAAGCAGACGTAGAATTTTTAGTAGAACGCTATAAAAAAGACTATAGTGGTATTCAAGACTTCAAAATTTCTCATCCAGACTATGAACAAAAATTTGCATTGCTTGTGAAAAAATCAGCCTCAACTAATGAGGTAATGAAATGTCATTTAGTGATTAAAGAGTTAATTTCATATCTCGACAATGGACACGTTGTATTTGGTGTATTAGAGGATAATCCAAAGTTTGACGAACTATATGAAAACAATGATATCGATTATTATCCTTCACTTATTTTTCCTAATTCAAAAACTGCATTACTTACTATAAAAACGGGAAACATTGACTACAAAATAGATTTAGATACCCTAATTGAGAAGTATCAAACAAGGCTTGACACAATACAACATCTTGTTATTGACCTCAGAGGGAACTCAGGAGGTGGAGATGATACCTATAATAATGTAATACCTTTCATTTATACCAATCCAATTATTACAAATGGTGCCTTTTTGTGGGCATCTGAAAACAATATTTCACTTTTTGAACAATATGTTGACAACCCAAATATCCCAGAAGAAACAAGGCAAGAATTAGAAACCTTAATAAAAAAAGGAAAAGAAAATCCAAATACTTTTGTACTTCTTGGTGAAAGCGAAACAGACACGATAACTATTGATACGATAAAAGAATTTCCAAAAAAAGTAAGTATTCTAATAGATGGGAAATGTATGAGTGCCACAGAAGAGTTTTTATTGAAGGCTAAGCAGAGCAGTAAAACGACCATCTACGGATATGAATCTACAGGAGGTGCTTTAGATTATTCTAACCTCAATCCTGTTTATACACCTTCAGGATATTGGTACGCAACAGTCCCGACAACACGTTCAAGCAGGTTACCAAAAAACCCTGTTGACCCAAATGGTATTGAACCAGATGTTTTAGTCGATAGTGGAATAAAAGATTTAATAAAGTTCATTATTGGTAAGTAGAACTGACAGTATCAATAAATAAAAACGGGGTACAACAATGTATATAAAAAATAGGCGAAACAGTAGTAAAATCAAGGGTTTTGGCTCGTGTCAAACTCTGTACTTATCCGAAAGTTTGGTGCTTCGAAATCGCCTACTTTTCATATACTAACCGTGCACCAGCAAAAATGTACACAAATACCAGGGATTAACCGATTTACGATGTATAACACCTTAATTCATAATATTAAAGAAATTGTCCCCCTAAAGGAAGAGGATATTTTGCTAATTGAGAATGCATTCATACCTGTTCAACTAAAGAAAAAACAGTTTTTACTTCAAAAAGGGGAATCATCCAACCACATGCGATTTGTAGCAGAAGGATGCCTCAAGCTATATCGTATTGATGATACTGGCAAGGAGCATATTCTTCAATTTGGAATTAAAGGTTGGTGGGTAAATGACCTTTATGCCTATCTGACTCAAAAGCCAGCCACATTTTTTATACAAGCTATTGCCAATAGCACTGTTTTACAGGTTCACAGAGATCAACTCAATAAACTTTATGACAAGATCCATATGATGGATCGGTTTTTCAGAATTAAAACTCAGAATGGATATGTTGCACTTCAAGAACGAACAATTAACTCTATGAGTCAAACTGCTTATGAACGCTATTTTGACTTTATAAGAAGATATAGAGATATGGAACAACAGATTCCTCAATATATGATTGCATCTTACTTAGGAATAACGCCAGAACACCTAAGCGCCCTTCGAAAAAATCTTGTACGAAAACTTTCTTAAGATACCTTAATTGATTTGGCCTGTATGGTTTGGAAATTTGTACAAACAAATAATTCAAATCATGAAAAAGACAAATTTGGTACTAGCCTTGCTTTTTGCAGGCCAATTGACCGTATTGGGACAACAAAATGAAACCGTAGGTAAAAGCCCTTGGGGGGGCGATGATGAAATAGGTTCACTGAATCTAATGTCTAATTCCACGCGATTTGAGGTATTATCGCAGATCAAATCCGGTAAAATCTATGATTTAAGTGTTGAATATTTCGTGGGCATGCCCAGCTTCCACGCATTGGGTGACCCTCCTTATCAATACTGGTTGACCCATACTCCACATGGCACTATCGTGGACAATCCTAATGGACTTGGTGAAGCCATGAACCGCAAAGTGAGTTACACAGGAGATGCCATTTCTATGTACACCCACATGGGTACACATATTGACGCACTCAACCATTTTGGTCTGAATGGAAAAATATGGAATGGGTTCACTCCTGAAGAACACTTGGGTGACAAAGGTTGGAAGAAGACAGGTGCTGAAACCATCCCTCCAATAATTGCGCGCGGTGTTATGATCGATGTTAAATCATCGAAAGGGGTACTTCCAAAGAACTATCGGATTACCGCCAATGATCTTCAGGATGCGCTTAAAAAACAGCGAGTTGTACTGAAACCTGGTGATGTTGTAGTAATCCGCACAGGTCAGGCTGTGTTTTATGAGGATGCTGATCACTATCTCGACAACTATCCAGGTATCAGCCTTGCAGCGGTCAAGTGGCTTATCGAAGACCAGGGTATCATGCTTCTTGGTGCAGACAACCTCTCATTTGAAGCGTTTCCTCCCGAGCGAGAAGATAACTGGGTGCCAGTACACACTTACCTATTAGCAGAAAAAGGGGTGATGTTCATTGAACAGATGTATCTAGAAGAGCTGGCCAAAGATGAAGTGCATGAGTTTGCCTTCATCGCAGCATCACTGAAGCTGAAGGGTGCAAGTGGCTCACCTATGCGACCAATGGCTATTCCTATAAATACCAAATAAACAGAAGATGAACAACCAAACATTGCTTCTTCTTTCCTTTTTGGTTGGAATTATGGTGGTGATTCAAGGTGGGATAAATTCCCGGCTGGGTATTCTACTAAACAACTCCTTGCTGGCGACTTCCACAGCGCTGACAATGGGTGCGAGTTTCACACTTATTGCTGTATTGATTACTGTGAGACAGTTTCCAAGTATGCATCAACTCAGGGAGATTCCGATATATATGTGGGTAACAGGCGGGCTGCTAAGTTTCCTTGCTGTAACGCTATTCTACTATATCATTCCAAAAGTAGGCATTTCAAAGACTGTCACCTTTGGGTTGGCGGGGCAACTTATTTTCGCAGCAATTGCCGGGCATTTTGGGTGGTTTAACATGCCGCTCGAGCCTATCACAATCAAGAAAATTGCAGGGTTGTTGTTGATGATCACAGGTGTTATTCTAATCAAATCATAAAATGGATTTAATCGAAGGAAAAATAAACAACCTGACTACTCTCTGGAGGACTGGAGGTCAGCTTGCCGGACAATACATTGAAGAACCGGGCTATCGCTTAAGCATTGCCGGAAGTGGTGAATGGCCAAACAAACTCTGGTTTACTCAACCAATGAACATGCAAGCACTCCTGGATATTCAGCTCAAATGTAATCTGCACAAACTATCACTTCCTATTTGGGGTGATGACCTTCATAGGCAAGAATTAATGCTTAAAAATCATGGTTTTGAAGAGAAACTAACGCAAGTAGCCATGTCTATGAACCTGGAAAATGCTCCTAATCATGTAGAGCGGGTTTTCATTCAGAAAGTGACGAGTAAACCTATTGCTGAAATTTGGTCGCAGCTATTTCAGGAAGCATTTGGATATGAGATAAGTGCTGACACAGTGAGCCGAACCATGGGTTCCATTGAGTATTTCATAGGAAAACATAACGGAACTCCGGTAGGTACTGCAGTACTTTTTATAGACCAGGAAGGTGTTGCCGGTATACATTCGATGGGCATCATTCCTTCACAGCGCAGAAAAGGTTATGCAGAAGAATTACTTATTCACATGATGAATCTCGCCAGAATAAAAGGTGCAGCATATGCCACCCTGCAAGCTTCTGATATGGGAAAGGGACTCTATTTCAAAATCGGCTTTCAGCAAGATTTTATTATCAAAACATTTATTAAACCGAAAAACTAAACAACAATGAATTTATTAGACAAACTCAATTGGCGCTATGCCACAAAAGTATTTGATTCTACCATGAAGGTGTCAGAGGAAGATTTAAACTTTCTAAAAGAAGCCATTCGGCTTTCGGTCTCTTCCTACGGCTTGCAAATGTACAAAGTACTAATTATCGAGAACCAGGAAATCCGAAAGGAACTGCGTAAAGCCTCTTGGGATCAAGCTCAAATAACGGATTCATCTCATCTGTTTGTTTTCTGCAACTACACTAAAAACCACGATCAACAAGTGAACAATTACATTCAGCTTGTCATTGATACCCAAAAGACTGAAAATATTCAAGGGCTGAAAAAGTATGGGGAGTCTATTAAATCCAGCATTGCGAATATGACCACCGAAGCGCGAAAAAGCTGGGCAGAAAAACAGACCTATTTGGCTCTAAACAACCTGATTGTTGCATGCGCAGACCGGCAGATAGATGCCTGTCCAATGGAGGGGTTTGATAAACAAGAGTACAACCGCCTTCTCGGTCTGGACGAAATGGGACTCAATGCTTCGGTGATCGCATCAGTGGGGTATAGATCGAATAAAGATGAGACAAAAGGAAGAAAAAAAGTGCGAAAATCAATTAAAGAATTATTTTTAACCGCTTAAAAAAGAAGAAAAATGAACAACAAACTAAAAAATAAAGCAAGACTAACTGGTATTTTATATCTACTGGTAATCATATTGGCAGGTTTTAGCCAAGGTTATGTTCGTGGAATGATTTTTACTCCAGATGACCCACAGGCAACCCTGTCAAACATCACTTCATCTGAAGGGCTTTTCCGTCTTGGCCTGGTAAGCGATTTATTGGCTTTCATGTTAGATGCTGTCATTTCAATATTACTCTATCAATTATTGAAGTCTGTCAATAATACAATGGCTGCAAT
Source organism: uncultured Reichenbachiellaceae bacterium (assembly GCA_963976505.1). Classification (GTDB taxonomy): domain Bacteria; phylum Bacteroidota; class Bacteroidia; order Cytophagales; family Cyclobacteriaceae; genus CAXBNB01. The sequence goes on along the minus strand of CAXBNB010000166.1, from coordinate 1,458 downwards.
TGCTGCTGTTTTCCGTCTTTTGGCACATCCAGCCATTGCAAGCGTAAATCTCCTTAACCATTATATGGCCTTACAGGCTGCAAGTGGAAGTGAGCTTATGTCCATGGGAATTGAGCAACAAGAGGTGTGGACAATGCTATTCCTGAATGCACACAATGCGGGATATCTTTTGGCAGGAGCATTCTTTGGCATTCATTGTTTGCTTTTGGGAATATTACTCTATCGTTCTGCACTTTTTCCGAAAGTGTTTGGCATTTTAATGGTTGTAGCTGCCGGAGGCTATCTGCTTGAGACCTTTGGCAATTTTATATTTCCGGGCAATCAACTTATTTTAGCCAATATTGTGGGTGTTTCAGCAGCAATTGGTGAAGTATCTCTTACTTTCTTCCTATTGTTTAAAGGAGTAAAAGGAAAGCAAGATAATGCAAAACAGCGCTTAAGTGCAAAGTGAACTGAAATACTCAATTGATATGATTTACTATAAATTGGCACAATGCGGGCTGGGATACATTCTCACTAAAACCTCACTTATACTTTTTAGGCAATCGGAAATGAATTTTTAACTCAAAAATTAGAGAATAATAATATGACAACATTAGTAATTGGAGCTTCAGGCTCAACTGGAAAACATTTAGTTGATCAACTGCTACAGTCTAATCAACAGGTAAAGGTCATTGTTCGTTCACCTGAAAAATTACCCGAATCCTGGAAAACCAACAAGCAGTTATCTATCTTTCAAGCCAATATTTCAGAAATTACTGTAGATGAAATGGCCAAATATGTAAAAGATTGCAATGCAATTGCTTCTTGTTTGGGCCATAGCCTTACATGGCAAGGTATCTATGGGAAACCACGAAAATTAGTTACTGATGCTGTCAGCCTCACCTGTAGGGCAATTTTAAAAAACGCACCCAACAATCCTGTGAAAGTTGTATTGATGAATACTTCGGGTAACCGCAATCGAGACCTCAATGAACCCAATTCTGTTGGTGAAAGAATAGTAGTATCATTACTCAGATTATTGATACCCCCGCATGTGGATAATGAAAAAGCTGCTGATTACCTAAGAACCAAGGTTGGGCAAGAAAATAATCTAATTCAATGGGTAGCTGTTCGTCCCGATGCTTTAATAAATGAGGACAAGGTCAGCGAATACCAGGTTTTCCCTTCACCAACTAGAAGTGCTTTTTTTAACGCAGGAAAAGTGAGCAGAATAAACGTTGGTCATTTTATGGCCAAACTAATTACAGAAAAAGACTTGTGGGCCAAATGGAAAGGACAGATGCCCGTAATCTACAAGTCTGCTTAAATAAGTGTTCAACGCAAAATAAATGAACAACTTGCTTCGCTCCCTAAGTTGCAGCTACTTACGGTTATCTGCTTAAGACCAACGGTTGGTCAATATATCCAGACAATTAACTTGTCTTAGCCAATAAGAGAAAATTAAAAGCCAGTGCA
>CAXBNB010000165.1:0-7795 GCA_963976505.1 uncultured Reichenbachiellaceae bacterium | reverse complement strand
AGAAAGTGATCAAACAACCATGACCATGGACTTGCTCCCTACGATGATGTCTCTAGTTGGTGGAAAGTCAAATCCTGATTGGGATGGTATTGATATTTCAGGGCTATTGTTGAAAAATGAAAAATTACCACAGCGAGATTTGTTTTGGAGACATTATAGCAATGATGGCAGTAGACACTCAGTTGCTATACGGAGCGGAAATTGGAAATTACTTCAACTCAATCAGGAAAGTGAACCTCAGTTGTACAACCTCAAGGAAGACTTAGCTGAAACAAAAAACCTGTCAACCATTAATCCAGAGGTTAAAAACGAACTTTGGGAGAAATTGAACACTTGGCAAGAAGAAGTGACTAAAGGGGTGGTGAAGGTGTCTCCTTAAAACAAATTAAATTGAGCAATTGACATTATTTATAAAATTCACTTCTAATCTTTAAGTTGAAAAATTCAACTTATTTTACCCAACTGTCAGGTTGATTTTCCCTTTTTTTCTTTAGGGTAGAGGTAAAAGAAGGAGGAAATCGATAGTTGAGTGAATTCTGTAATTTTAAAACCAATTTTAACTATAAAACGAAGCGTAATAAATGGAAATGAAGCATACTGAAAACCAGTCGAAAGCCGATCTAATAAAATGGATAACATGGTTATTGAGAATTGGAGTATTTGCCACCTTCGTAGGGCATGGCACTATAGCCTTTGTAGGTAACCCTAAATGGTTGCCATACTTGGCAACTGTTGGTATTACGGGAGATTTAGCAGTCAAAGCCATGACTTTCATTGGAGCATTGGATATTCTTTTAGCCATTTCAGTTTTAATTAAACCTTTACGACCAGTTCTATATTGGTGTACATTTTGGGCTTTTTCTACAGCACTCGTTCGTCCGCTTTCTGGAGAATCTATCTTGGCTTTTATTGAGAGAGGTGCCAATTGGACTGTACCGTTAGTACTACTTTTATTGAGTTATTGGAAAGATAAGGAATCAACTGATTGATTTTTGTTTGCCATGGAATATGGGAATAGACCAAAAATACTTAAACTAGAAGCCACCTATAATGCAAAATAAAAGGTTTGCTGCGCAAAGAAAGTACTTGCGAACAAGCCCTCGTTTGGTATAATATTGTAAAGTGAACTCTTCATTCAAAAGAAAACTATAAAACAGCACTAGCTATGAATCGTATTTTTTCAAATTCAATTTCAGTATGTCTAATTCTATTGGCATGGTCTTGCCAGCAGAAAACAGTAGTTGAGAAGCCCAATATCATATACATACTTGCCGATGATATGGGATATGGAGATGTAGCTGCTTTTAATGAAAACAGCAAAATCAAGACTCCTCAACTAGATCTATTAGCAGCTGAAGGAATGAAGTTTACGGATGCCCATACGTCTTCCTCGGTATGTACACCAACCAGATATGGGATTTTAACCGGTAGGTACAATTGGAGAAGTAAGCTTAAAAACGGCGTATTGACAGGAAAGTCAAAAGCACTGATTCCTAATACCAGAACGACCGTTGCTTCAGTTTTGAAAAAGAGTGGTTACAATACAGCATACATTGGAAAATGGCACTTAGGGTGGGACTGGGGAACTAAGGATTCCACAAATGCAACAGGTGAGGGTTGGAATTTCAAAGACTTTGATCAAATAGACTACTCGAAACGAGTAATAAATAATCCCAATGATTTGGGGTTTGATTATGCTTATGGACATAGCGGATCTCTTGATATGGCTCCTTATGTGTATGTAGAAAATGGAATGGCAACAATGATCCCAGATTCTGTTACCGTTAATAAGGGAAAATATTCATGGTGGAGAGAAGGGCATACTTCTAGTGATTTTATTCATGAGGACGTTTCTCCCAATTTTTTCAGAAGAGGGATTAAATATGTGACAGAACACGCCAACGACGAAAAACCTTTCTTTTTGTATTTGCCTTTGCCTTCTCCTCATACTCCTATTTTACCAACAGAAGAGTGGCAGGATAAAAGTGGTTTGAATCCCTATGCGGATTTTGTGATGATGGTGGACGATTATGTAGGGCAAATAAATGCAGCAGTAAAAGAAGCAGGTATAGAAGAAAACACACTCATCATTTTCACTAGTGACAATGGTTGCTCTCCAGCAGCTAAAATAGGAGAAATGACAGAAAAAGGGCATTACCCAAGTTATGTTTACAGAGGACACAAGGCTGATATATTTGAAGGAGGACATAGAGTTCCCTTTATTGCCAAGTGGCCAAATAGGATAGCCAAAGGATCAGAGTCAAATGAAATAATTTGTACCACCGACCTTACGGCAACCTGTGCTTCCATAGTCGGATATCAACTGGCAGATTCGGAAGCAGAAGATAGCTACAATATCCTACCACTTTTTGATCAGGAAAAATTAACTGCACCCTTGAGAGAAGCCACGGTACATCATTCGATCAATGGCAGTTTTGCCATCAGGCAAGGAGCATGGAAGTTGATCATGTGCCCTGGTTCAGGTGGATGGAGTTTTCCCACACCAAATAACAAAAAAGCATTGGAGGGATTACCTGAGGTGCAATTGTACAACCTGATGAATGATCCTGGCGAAAAAGACAACTTACAGGCATCCAATCCTCAAAAAGTCACTGAATTGAAAGAATTATTAACCAATTACATTTTGGACGGGCGAAGCACACCGGGCGCAATTCAGCAAAATGATACTGGCAATAGTTGGAAACAACTGTGGTGGATAAATGGCTAAAAAAGAAAATTTTCCTCATCATCAATGTTTATTGACACATTGATATTAAAGATGTGATCTATGGTTGATTCGATTCATTCCTTTTCAATTTTGTGTCCGTAAATAACAAATTGAAATTAAGAAATGATAGAATTAACAGAGGATAATTTGGGTGACATAATAAGTCAAAATCAAAAAGTGATTGTTCAATACGGCGCAAGCTGGTGTGGAAATTGTCGCTTGATCAAACCGAAATTCAAAAGGTTGGCATCAGAAAATGAAGGCATCCAATTTATTTATGTGGATGCAGAGAAATTGCCAAATTCCAGGACATTTGCAGAAGTAAAAAACTTACCCACATTTGCAGGATTCAAAAGTGGAACCCTTGTGTCACAGGCGGCTGGAAATAAAATCGAAACCATAAACGAAGTATTGAATGAAGTTGCCAGTAATTAAACATATAGTTGGATTCATCGAGGAGAAAGATGAAGACTTTGTTTTGGAATCCATTGAGTTGTTGGAGCACTTGTCTGAAGCTACTGGATTGAAGGATGAAGAATTAGAAGTGATTGGAGAGCTGCTTTCCAACTTGTATGGTTCCTTAGAGGTAAACTCAGAAATGAAAAAAGGTGTACCTCAAAAGGAAGCTTTGAATGGATTTATGAAAAGAGTAATGGGGTCGATCAATTGAATCGATCCTTTTTCTAGTTATTACCTGCCTGTCTTTCCTCTTTTGGTTTGAGCTGACCTTTCAAAAACAAGTTGTACTCTTCACAGGTAATTATCCCTTCAATACCAGAATATTTACAGGTTTCATATTTGAGCTCAAATGCACCAGTCGAAATTACTACTCCGGTTCCCTTGCATAAGGGGCAGAGTACTTTGTCTCCTGGACAATCTATTCTGCTGTCATTGTCAAAAATCTGCTCTGTTTGTGCAATTTCTTGGTCTCTGATTTGAAGGTATTCTTTGTTGGCAAGTTCAAGGTATTTGATGGTTTCTTCAAAATATTGCCCACTTGTTCCTTTTAGCTCCACATATTTATTGAGCCAATTAATGGCTTGCTTGTATCTTTTTAGATGATATGAATTTCTTCCAAAATAATAAGTCAGCTGACTCGGTAATTTGTCGATGTTCTTCATGGCATACCGGAACATTTCGTCGGCCTTATCATATTCTCCATCCAACATGGCATCATATCCTTTATCCATGCTAGTGATGCCTTTGGTATTTGCCGGGTTTTGCGCCAAAGAAAGATGTGCAAAAACGGAGAGGAAAATCAGAATGATGTACTTCATGTATTGGTAATATAGATTACTTAACTAAATGCAATTGATTGAAATTGGTTGCAATTTAACTTTTTAAATTTTACTACTTCATTAAAAATATAGAACTATCTGAGTAGTTTTTCTGGCAGAATAGCATTCTCGACCTAAAACGTGGGATGTTTTCACACTTATTCACGTTTTTATTTTTTTTTATAAAATATTGAACCAATATTTGTGCCTCAAAATTCAACGCAATGAAAAAAGCATACGGATACTACTTTTATTTTTATTTCTTTACTCAATCAAAGGGGTCAAAAAGTTAGTTCTATATGCCATAAGAAATAATTATAAGCCCCAATCTAAAGGGGCTTTTTTTATGACCAAAATTTAACAATAGTAATAATGAAGATAGGCATACAAGGTGTTAAAGGTTCATTCCATGATTTGGCAGCATCTCTTTATTTCCATAGCGAAGATTATGAAATTCAGCCCTTTGGTGATTTCAGGTCTTTGGCTAAATCTGTCAGTAATAAAGAACTGGACTATGCGGTTATGGCTATCGAAAACACCATAGCAGGCAGTATTTTACCCAATTATGCCTTGATGAGTGAATATGATCTTGAAATATCGGGAGAAGTTTATTGTAGAATAGAGATGAGCTTTCTGGTCAACCATGGTGTGAAGATTGAAGACATAAACAATGTATATTCTCACCCAATGGCTTTGCTGCAATGTGCTGATTTTTTAGGACAGCATCCTCATATCAAACTGCACGAAGCGGCTGATACTGCGGACAGTGCGAGGATGATTAAGGACAACAAAATGATGGATTGTGCTGCCATAGCCAGCCATAGAGCTGCAGAAATGTTTGGGCTTGAAGTGTTAGAAGAAAACATTGAAACCAATAAAGAAAACTATACGAGGTTTTTGATATTGAAAGGAAGGATGAATGGATATGATCAGGTTCCTGAAAAAGCTTCATTGAGTCTAGTGACCAATCATGAGCCAGGAAGTTTGGCAGAGACGCTTATGATTTTTAAGAATTATAAGCTTAATATGACCAAAATTCAATCCATACCTATTTTGGGACAACCCTATATGTATTCTTTCAATATTGATTTGGTTTGGGATGATTACGATAATTTTAAAAAGGCCATGAACGAAATCAGGCATATGTCAAGTTCACTTAGAATATTGGGTGAGTATAAAAGAGGAAACAGTCCTTCACAAGTAGAAACAATACCGGTACTGAAATGATACAAACAGCAGATAGATTAAACAGTGTTCAGGAATACTACTTTTCAAGAAAACTTGATGAGATCAGACAGATGAATGCAGCAGGTAAGGATGTTATCAATTTGGGTATTGGTTCACCTGATCTTGCACCGGCTGACAGTGTGATTGATGCACTAAATGTATCGGCTCAAAATAAAAATTCACATGGCTACCAATCATACAGGTCGATTGAAGAGTTGAGAATTGCAATTGCTGATTTTTATAAAACACACTTCAAAGTATCTCTGGATCCTAAAACTGAGGTTTTACCATTGTTGGGATCGAAAGAGGGGGTGATGTACATTTCAATGGCTTTTTTAAATCCTGGTGATACAGTATTGATACCGAATCCTGGATATCCGGCGTATGAGGCTGTGGCTAAGATGATTGAAGCCAAGCCAGCCCGTTACAATTTGTTGAAGGATAACAATTGGGCACCAGACCTAAAAAGTATAGATCCTGAGGTGGTGAAAAATGCCAAGATCATGTGGGTGAACTATCCAAACATGCCGACAGGTGCTGACGGTTCAAAGCAGATCTTTCAGGATTTGATCGATTTCGGAAAGGAAAACAATATTCTGATTTGCAACGACAATCCCTATAGCTTCATTCTCAATGATGCACCAAAAAGCATCTTGGAGCAAGATGAAAACAAAGAATATTGCTTGGAACTGAACTCCCTAAGTAAAGCATACAATATGGCGGGTTGGAGAATAGGAATGGTATCTGGAAATCAGAACTATATCAATGCCATATTGAAAGTAAAATCCAATGTGGATTCCGGAATGTTTAAGCCGGTGCAAGAAGCAGCTATAGCTGCACTCAAGCTTTCTAAGGAATGGATAGCTGAAAACAATGTAGTGTATAAGAGAAGGAAGCAAATTGCACAGGAGCTGCTGGACACCATTGGATGTACCTATGATGAAAACCAGGTGGGTATGTTTGTCTGGGCGAATAATCCAGTGGGAAGAGAAAGTGAGGAGTTTATAGACGATATTTTACAAAAGGCCAATGTATTCATTACGCCAGGAACAATCTTCGGGTCGAATGGAGAGGGGTTTGTAAGGGTGTCATTGTGTTCTACTGAAGAAAAATTCAGAGAATCCATTGACAGAATAAAAAAAGCGAATATATCATGACAGTGGCAATAATTGGTTTGGGTTTGATTGGAGGATCAGTAGGACTGAGGCTGAAGAAATCTGGCATGGCCGACCATATCATTGGGATTGATAAAAATGAAGCCAACTGTGCGAAAGCTTTGGAGCTGGGTTTGATAAGTGAAGTAGTGAGTTTACTCGAAGGAGTGAAAAAATCAGATGTGATTGTGATTGCGATACCAGTGGATCAAATTACAGTGTTGTTGCCACAGATCTTGGAGAATATAAAGTCCGATGCAGTTGTTGTAGACATGGGCTCAACAAAAGGAGGGTTGTGTCAATCGATCGACAATCATCCGAACAGAATGGCATTTGTTGCTACGCATCCAATTGCCGGTACGGAGAATAGTGGGCCAGAAGCCGCATTTGATTCCTTGTTTCAAAACAAGACTGGAATATTGTGTGATGTGGAAAAAAGCTCGCCTAAAGCGGCGCAAACTGCAAGAGAATTGTACTTGGCACTAGGGATGAAAATTATAGAGATGGGCAGTCAGGCTCATGATTTACACATCGCCTATGTTTCGCATTTGTCTCACATCAGTTCATTTGTGTTGGGGCAAACTGTCTTGGAAATAGAAAAGGACGAAAAAAGTATTTTTAATATGGCAGGGAGTGGTTTCGCATCAACTGTAAGACTGGCGAAAAGCTCACCTAATATGTGGGCACCTATTTTTGCTCAAAACAAAGAGCATATTTCAAAGTCATTGGGTACATATATCCAAAATCTACAAGGGTTTAAGGCAATGGTGGACAATGAAAATGTAGAAGGAATGTATGATGCCATGAAAAATGCCAATCAGATCAGAAAAGTATTGGATGGTATTGATCTTAAGGGATCCAATACCAAGTCAAATAAAGAATCAATAGTAGAAAATTAAAGTCAATAGTAAATTCCAAATAGAATGAAAGTTAATTTAAACCTATCACCCATTGAGAACTGGATACCGGGTCTCACCGAACCGCTTGTAATTTCTGGCCCATGTAGCGCAGAAAGCGAAGAGCAAGTAATGGCTGTAGCCAGAGAGTTAAAGAAAAACCCAAAAATAAAAGTTTTTAGAGCTGGTATCTGGAAGCCAAGAACTAGACCTAATTCTTTCGAAGGGATTGGAGAAGTTGGTTTGCAATGGTTGAAAAGAGTAAAGAAAGAAACTGGTCTGTTGACCTCTGTAGAAGTGGCCAAGGCATCTCATGTAGAGCTTGCGCTTAAGCATGGTGTGGACATCATCTGGATCGGAGCTAGAACTTCCGTGAATCCATTTTCTGTACAGGAAATAGCAGATTGTTTGAAAGGTGTTGATATTCCAGTTTTGGTGAAAAACCCAATCAACCCTGATCTACAATTGTGGATCGGTGCTTTGGAAAGAATCAATCAGGCAGGTATCACTAAG
>CAXBNB010000164.1:0-7839 GCA_963976505.1 uncultured Reichenbachiellaceae bacterium | reverse complement strand
CCACAGAAATTGGATTTGTGCCCAACAGCCTTTCTGTTGAAAATGTGGGAGAAACCAATGGGCTTGCATTGGTCATTGAAATCCCAATCATATCATGTTCTAGTGCCATCATCGAGTGATAGCCAGCTATGCCATAGTGGTTTGAGTTTTTTACCGATACCCATCCCGTGCCAACGTTTTTGGCTTTTTCTATGGCTATTTTCATAGCCTTGGGAGCTGCCACGAGACCCAGAGCTGCATCTCCATCAACCACTGCGGTAGAAGGTGTCTCATGTGTGATTTTAATGGTGGGGTTGGTATTGATTCTTTTTGCTTCCCAAAGTCTGATGTACCCCGAAAGTCTGGCAATACCATGTGAATCTACTCCTCTCAAGTCAGCACTGATCAGTACTTTGGCTGCCAGTTCGGCTTGTGCTTGATTGTAACCTATTTTCAGAAAGGTATCTAGTATAAATTTTTCTAGTTTTTTGTATGTATAGTTATGCATCATTCAATGTCTAATGTATTGAGTCCACCAAGTCATTGTCTCCAAACAGCACTCCTTCCTTGAGTGCGTAAGCAGATACCCTTAGGTTGACTATGTCCAATGTTTCTATAAGTAATTTTATCAGAAGAGAAGACACCACAATCATGTCCACACGCATGGCAATCATTCCGGGAATTTGCATTCTTTCTTTTTTGTTTTTTGTAATCAGATCAGTGCAGATCGCCTGGAAGTAATCAATGGGAAGGTCGGAATTTTGATTCGAAACAGCTTCATTTCCAACTTTCAGCAAGTACATGTCTTCCAGCGTATCGAAAGAACCTGCCGATCCGATGATTGCATTCACCTGATATTTTGCACATACTTCAAAGACTTCTACCAATTGCTCTTTCAGAAATTCATTTAATCTGTCGATATCTTCACTTGATATGGGGTCATGTTTGTGAAATTTATCCATCAATCTTTGACCGCCAATTTCAAGGCTTTTCATCCAAAGGGCTTCCGCTCTATTGGCAACAATAAATTCAATACTACCGCCTCCAATATCAATGATTAGTTCGGGTTGAGTTCCTATCTTAAGGAAATGTTTTACGCCTTGATAGATCAGATTTGCTTCTTCATCCCCAGATAGTATTTGCACTTCAAAGCCCGTTTCAGTTAATACTTTTTGGATAAATTCATTTTTGTTTTGGGCATTTCTAACTGCACTTGTGGCAGTTACAATCACATTCTCGACTTTGAATTCCTCAATTGTAGATTTGTATTTCGAAAGTGCCTGAATCGCCCTTTCAGTAGCATCATTGGCTATGATTCCTATAGAAATGCCACCTTTTCCTAGTCTGACGGCTAGTTTTTCTTTGTGTAATATTTCTTCAGTCAGCCTATTTGCTATAATCAAATTGAAAGTATTGGTACCAATATCTATAACGGCTTGAAGCATTTCCTGAAATTTTTAGGGCGAATTTAGAAACAAAAAGTGAATCAGGTCAAAGAATGATAAAATGTATTTGTTAGATTCATAAATGATGTGGAAACTATCCTGTAGAAAATGCCAGTACACGCTATATTTGGGCATTCACAAATAGTTGGGACAATGACTTTGAAAAGTACGGAAGAAAAAATTGCTCACTTAGAAAGCCTCAACCAAGAGGCTTTGTTGGGAGGTGGACAGAAGAGAATAGATGCGCAGCATGCCAAAGGAAAACTTACCGCCAGAGAGCGCATTGATTTGCTGCTGGATCAAGGGAGTTTTCAAGAGGTAGGCAAGTTGGTCACTCATAGGGCGACAGATTTTGGTCTCGATAAGCAAGTCTATTTGGGAGACGGAGTAGTGACAGGTTATGGTGAAATAGATGGAAGGCTCATCTATGTTTTCAGTCAGGATTTCACAGTTTTTGGAGGCTCACTTTCTGAAACTTACGCCGAAAAAATTGTCAAGATTATGGACATGGCCATGCAAAATGGAGCACCTATTATTGGACTGAATGATTCCGGTGGAGCAAGAATTCAGGAAGGAGTAGTGTCATTGGGTGGCTATGCAGATATTTTTTATAGAAACACACTGGCCTCTGGAGTGATTCCTCAGATCTCAGCAATTATGGGGCCTTGCGCCGGAGGTGCTGTTTATTCTCCTGCCATTACGGATTTCATCTTGATGGTGGAAAATACGTCTTACATGTTTGTGACCGGTCCCAATGTAGTGAAAACAGTCACTCAGGAGGACGTAACATCAGAAGAGCTGGGAGGTGCATCGACACATAGCACCAAGAGTGGGGTGACTCATTTTTCATGTGCTAATGAAGTGGAATGCATCAAAAACATCAGGCAACTGCTGAGCTATATGCCGCAAAATTGTGAAGAGGAGGCAGAAAGACTTTCCTATAACGAACAATCTGAAGTACGTGAGGTGTTGGATACTATTGTGCCGGCCAATCCCAACCAACCCTACGACATCAAGGAGGTAATAGAAGGGATAGTAGATGAGGATTCTTTTTTCGAAGTGCATAAAAACTTCGCTGAAAACATTGTGGTAGGATTTGCCAGGTTAGGAGGTAGAAGCATCGGTATTGTTGCCAATCAACCGGCGAGTTTGGCAGGAGTTTTAGACATAGATTCGAGTACTAAGGCAGCTCGATTTGTTCGTTTTTGTGATTGTTTCAACATCCCATTGCTGGTACTGGAGGATGTTCCGGGATTTTTACCGGGTACTGATCAGGAATGGAATGCCATCATTACCAATGGGGCAAAATTGCTGTATGCCTTCAGCGAAGCGACCGTGCCAAGGGTGACGGTGATCACACGAAAAGCCTATGGTGGCGCGTATGATGTCATGAACTCCAAGCACATAGGAGCTGATATGAATTTTGCATGGCCGACTGCTGAAATAGCGGTAATGGGAGCCAAAGGTGCAGCCGAGATCATCTTTAAAAAGGAGATTCAAGATGCTGAAGATCCGGAGGCTAAGCTTCAGGAAAAAATTGATGAATACACTGAAAAGTTTGCCAATCCTTACATCGCGGCAAGCCGTGGTTACATTGATGAAGTAATACTTCCACACAATACCAGAAGTAAATTGATTGCCTCTTTTAAGATGTTGGAAAACAAAGTGGCTAAATTGCCAAGAAAGAAACACGGGAATATTCCTTTATAAACTTTGGATTATTTATTAACCATTAACCATTAACCATTAACCATTAACCATTAACAAAGTAATTATTCAGCTAGGAAAATTGTCAGATTGAGACACTTCGCTGCGCTCAGTGTGACAATCCAGAGGTAGTGTACTGCACAGGCTTCATGAAGGATAGCTAGTTTGTGTTCGTCTGTATTCTTGTCATCCTGAACGCCTGCCGACAAGGCAGGGAGTGAAGGATCTCTTAGGTATGGACTACCGAACAAAAGTAGGTTTTTCAGAAAGGCAGGATAGAAATTTGGAAAACGTGGAAATGGACTTATAACATTAAACTTTTACCTTTCAAAAAAAAGACATGGATAAAAAAAGTAAAAAATTCTTATACGAATACTTAAACAACGCATCTCCTACGGGCTTTGAAAGTTCGGGACAAAAAATATGGTTGGAATACATGAAACCATACATTGATACCTACATCTCTGATACCTATGGTAGTCTGGTGGGTGTGATCAATCCTGATCATAAGTTCAAGGTAGTGATAGAAGCACATGCGGATGAGATTGCCTGGTTTGTTAATTACATCACAGACGATGGATACATCTACGTAGTGAGAAATGGTGGTTCAGACCACATGATCGCGCCTTCTAAAAGAGTGAATATCCATACGTCCAAAGGTATAGTGAAAGGCGTATTTGGTTGGCCTGCGATCCATGTAAGGGCAGGGAAAGAAGAAACAAAACCGGAGGTGAAAAATATCTTTATCGACGTGGGATGCTCATCCAAAAAAGAGGTGGAAAAGCTCGGCATACACGTAGGGTCTGTCGTAACCTTCGATGATGAATTGATGGATTTGAATAAAAAATACCTAACCGGACGAGCGCTCGACAACAGGGTAGGAGGGTTTATGATCGCCGAAGTAGCCAGAAGGCTGAAGGAAAGCAAAACGGAACTTCCGTTTGGATTGTATGTAGTGAATGCCGTACAGGAAGAAATTGGCCTTCGGGGTGCGGAAATGATAGCAGCTCGCATTAAGCCGGATGTAGCCATCATCACGGATGTATGCCATGACACTACTTCGCCAATGTACGACAAAAAAGTAAGCGGAGACCACAAATCTGGTGATGGACCAGTACTCACCTATGGGCCTGCGGTGCAGAACAATTTGTTGGAAATGATCATCTCAGTGGCGGAAAAAAGCAAGATTCCGTTTCAGCGAGCAGCAGCTTCTCGATCTACGGGAACAGATACCGATGCTTTCGCTTACTCCAATGAAGGAGTGGCTTCAGCATTGATTTCTTTACCATTGAAGTACATGCACACAACCGTAGAAACGGTGCATTATGACGACATAGAGAACGTCATAAAACTGATGCTTGAATTTTTAAAGACCTTAAAATCTGGACATGATTTTAGGTATATTAAGTAGGGTTGAGAAATTGTGACTTAAATAAATTGAGAGTATTGTCAATGGAGTTTATAACCATAAGGTTATCATCTAGGAATTGAAATATGTACGCCTAATAGTTGATGTGTTTTCTTCATAAATAGTTATTGAATGAAAGAGTTTAAAGCTGATTTTGCCTACAATGTCTATATAGTATTAGGTGCATTAGTTTCTTTTTTTATTGTTCACTTTATCCATAATGGAACCTTTAATTTAAGAACAAGTTTATTTGTTGTTTTGTTAGCGGTAATATATTTGCTTTATTCATTCGTTGGAGGAAGGGTGCTTTCTGTCAAGATCAATGGCTGCCAAAAAATAATAAGTATAGAGATAAAGTATCTTTTTCAAAAGGCACATAAGCACATCTCTTTCAATGATTTGAAAATTGCAGTTGAGAACAAGGCTGGGTCAAAGGGACACAAGTTTAAAGAGCTTTGTATTTGGAGTGATCAAAGCTCTAAAAAAATAAAAATTAAGGGTGACCGGCAAGGATGGAGTTGTGAAACAGTAGATTTATTAATTCGAGAGCTTTATGCAACCCAATCGAAATTTTGAATATTCCAATACCCTTCAAGTTGAACCATTAGAATTAAGATAGGTTAGTAGCTAGTTCGAGCATTTTGCTCGGATTTAACGTCCAGAACACAAAGGAATCCCAACTGCTATCATGTGGTTGGGATTTTTTCATCGTTGAACTAGCCAGCTTTCCTAAACTTTCAAAGTTTAGGAAAGCTTTAACAACCCCATCCCTCCGCTCAGCTTTCTGACTCCAATTAAACCTTCACCTGATTTTTTCATCCAAGGGGAAACAATTGGAGAAATGAACATGAAGAAAATAGGATTGAGTGTGGTATTGGCTATTGTAACCATAGGGATATCACTTACAGATGCCAGCGCACAGAGAGAAGCCAGAAGAAGAACCACCGTAGTAGTAAAAAAAACACCCAGAACAAAAGTGGTATATGTAAACCCCAAGCCAAGCGTGAAAGTGGTAAGGACAATTCCTCAGCAACATCGGGTGATCAAGCACAGAGGAGTGACATATTTTTACAATGAAGGCTACTACTATAGGCGTACCAACAACAGGTACATTGTGATCCCTCCGCCGAGAGGAGTAAGGCTTTCAGTTTTGCCTCCGAGGTACCTCGGGTTACAATTGGGAGGATTTCCGTATTTCTATTTTGGAGGAGTTTTTTACTTGCAAAAGAACAAATCTTATGAAGTGGTACAGCCACCGATTGGAGCTTTGGTGCCTGATTTACCAGAAGATGCTGATAAAGTTACCATTGATGGTAAAGTCCACTATGAGTATGGCAACACCATTTACAGACTGGTGGAAACCGACAATGGTTTGCAATATGAGGTAGTTGGTGAGCTGGAATGAAAAAAATACCCCTGTCGGGTAAACCGCAGGGATGACTTATGGTTTGTTGAAGACGAATCCCCTTTCGTCACTTCCTTCGTAAAAATCGACTTCTACTCCGATCAGGTACATCACATGCCTCTTGTCAACATAGATGGGGATGTCATTTTTTGTATAGTCGATATCATCTTCCTTTTTTTTATCGAATCCCAGCATAAATCCCATCGATCCACATCCACCTCCTTTTATGCCAATTCTAAGGCCATAGTCGGCAGGAATCCCTTTGTTTTGCATAATGTTGATCACCTCTTCGGTTGCTTTTTCTGACAGGGTTACTGGTTCTATATTCATTTTCAAAATGCTGTATTGTGATTGCCAAAATTAGCTACATAGAGTCTAATATGGAAACTATGTCAAGAGTTGTATTTGATCGTTTTAATAGCCGCTTTTTGTGTAATTATTTCATTGATTCCATGTAATTTTGGCTGTTGCCTGAATTTGCCGTAACGCTATTGGTTTACTTTTGTTAATAAGTAAACCCAAGGAGTGGCTCAGGACGCTCAGTTTGAATCTTAAATATTAAATAGATCTTTTGAATGGAAGCATTAATTGAATTTGGAAAAATAATATTGCCGGCAGGCGCTGTATTATACGCTGTTTTTTTAACTGTGAGAATGTTTTTGACGAAAGACCTGGAAAAAAGATTGTTGGAGTTGAAGATGAAAAACAGCGATACGGTACTTCCAATAAGGCTTCAAGCATTTGAAAGAATATGTCTGTTTCTGGAAAGAATCTCTCCCAACAACTTGATTATGAGGGTGAATGATGACGAATACAAATCAGGACAATTTCAGCAGATCCTATTGCATGAGATCAGAGAAGAGTACAACCACAACCTATCTCAGCAAGTGTATATGACTGATGAAACCTGGGATTTGGTAAAAAATGCCATGGAAGAAATAGTGATGATCATCAATGAGGCTGCAGGAGCTGTTGATCAAGATGCTAAGAGCATAGAATTGGCAAAGAAAATCTTTCAAGTGACCATGGGTAGAGAAAAGCAAGCCGTGGATTACGCCCTTCAAACCCTCAAAGAAGAAATTAGGTTGGTTTTTTAATCCGGATGACTCGGAACCATCTCTTATACAATATTCCCTCACTGCGAGCAGAGCTGGGCAGTCTTTTCCTTAGATTGGCTGCCTGATCAATAGTCATACACCCTCAATGGGAGTAGGTGAAATCACTTTTCTACCGTTCAAAACATTTCTCATCCAATATTTATTGCAATTGCTACCTTTGGATTTCCTAAAAATGAATAATTATCCTCGGTAAGATTTGATGAAAGGGTGCTCGATTCAAGTATTGCCTTAAAAAGACTATTTTATGAAACAACTACTGACCCTGCTGTCTTGCTGCCTGATATTGGCATGCCAGCCACAGCAACAAAAGGAAGCTATTACACTACCTGACAATCCATTTTTCAATGCGTTTAATGAAGAGATTGATTTTGGCTCTATCGAGGCAAATCATGTAACAGAAGCGACAGCATCGATTCAAAAATTGACAGATGATGCTGTTGCTCAAGTCATAGCCATCAAAGAGGAAGACCGAACATTTGACAATACAATGTTGGCTTTAGATGATTTTACTGAGCAACTAGATGCCATTGCCTCTGCCATCTATTTGATGTCATACACACATCCTGACTCTGCGATTCGTAACAGTGCCTTAGCATCGAATACTATTTTGAGTCAGTACTCCAATAAAGTGGCGTTGAACGAAGCGTTGTACAAAGCAATTAAAAGTTACTCTAAGAATAAAGAAGCAGAAAAATTAACAGGTCACAAGGCAAAATACCTAAAGGAAACGGTTGAAGAATTTGAAAGGAATGGCTTTGGTTTGTCTAAGGGAGATAG
>CAXBNB010000163.1:0-7872 GCA_963976505.1 uncultured Reichenbachiellaceae bacterium | reverse complement strand
GGAAGAGTTCTCCTAACAGAATCGTTTTTGCAGAATACAAATTCAATTGACATGGATGTCTCTAACTATGAATTGAATTCAGGCATTTACATACTTGAATTCAACAATAACTTTTCTAGAATTAGAAAGCAAATCATAGTAAAGTAATCCAATGAGCCATTTACTGCCATCCGACCCGGAACATCGTACTTTGAAAAATCAAGTAGTTGATCGTTTGTTGATACATTGATTTTTCTATCGATCATCTTGGATTAACTTGGCAGTTGGTTAGCTTACCCTCAGCATGGCAATGGCATATTCTGTTTTCTTGGTTGTTTTCAGTCTTACCCTCTATTTTGTGCTTTGGGTGCTGTACAGGTTCAATTTTAAGGTCTTTAAAGCCGATGAATCAGTTCTGCCTTTAGTTTCCATTTTGATAGCTGCCAGAGACGAGGAAGATCACATTCGGAACCTACTGAATGACCTTAAAGGGCTTGATTACCCCAAACATAAATTACAAATACTAATTGGAGATGATGGTTCTAAGGATAGCACCAATGAACTTTTGAGGCAGCATGCAGAAAGCAATGTACAGGTACTGAACATTGAAGGTAAAGTAGGTGGCCTCAAAGGGAAAATGAATGTCTTGGCTCAATTGAGTGATTTAGCAACGGGCGACCAGCTGCTTTTTACTGATGCTGATGTCAGACTCAGTAAGAATTGGGTAAAGGGGATGTTGTTTTCTGGAAAACCCAAGGCAGCCATGCTTTGTGGCTTTACTGGAATAGAGTCAACAGGTACCTTTCAAAGTTTGCAACATGTAGATATGGTCTTTGGCCAGGGAATGCTCAAGGTATTGAATGACTTGGGAATGGCCAATGCTGTAATTGGAAATAATCTATTGGTATCAAAAGACGCTTATAGCAAGGTTGGTGGCCACAAGAATTTGCCGTTCACTATCGTAGAAGATGTCGCCTTAATGCAATCTTTTTTGAAGCATGGCTATAAAGTGTATCTTAATTACACGCCTGATACCTATATAACTACAACTGGGGAATCAAGCTGGCTGAAGTTGATGGTCCAAAGGAAACGGTGGATGGTAGCATTTGCTGCAATACCCTTGTGGTTAAAAATTGTCATGATAATTAAGTTTTCTTTTCTTCCGGCACTTTTATGCTTATTGCAATTCAATCCTTGGTTTGGTTTGTTTTTCGTACTTAAAATTGGTTTGGCTTTGGGTTTTTACAATGAAATAGCAAAAACTATAAAAATCAAGGTGGCCGTCATACATGTAGTCCTTTATGAGTTTTTCGAGCCAATTGCCTACTTTTCCACTTTGATTTATTACATCCTTCCGATAAAAGTGACATGGAAGGGCAGAGAATACTAGCTTTATGACATTAGTTGATACCCACGCACACCTTTACAGTGAAAAATTCAATGTCGACATCAATGATGTGATCAAACGATCGCAAGATGCCGGAGTAGAACGAATATACATGCCCAATATTGATAGTAAATCAATTGATTCAATGCTGGAATTGGAGCATAATTTTCCAGGGTATTGCATACCTACCATGGGATTGCACCCGTGTCATGTCGATAAGGATTTTGAAAAAGAATTGTATATCGTGGAAGATTGGTTGTCCAAACGATCATTTGTAGCTGTTGGAGAAATGGGTACTGATTTGTATTGGGATAAAACCAATTTTGAACTTCAAAAGAAAGCTTTTATCATTCAGTGTGATTTGGCTGTGAAATATGTCGTTCCCATCATTATCCATTGCAGGGATTCTGTGCAAGAAACGATTCAGCTGGTTGCTGATTTTAACAATGCACAATTGAAGGGTATTTTCCATTGTTTCAATGGAGACTTAAATCAAGCCCATGAGGTCATTGACTTAGGTTTTGCGATTGGAATAGGAGGAGTAGCCACTTTTAAGAATGGCGGTCTAGACGATCTAGTGAGAGGCACAGACATGGAACATATTGTCTTAGAAACTGACAGTCCATATTTGGCACCTGTACCATATAGAGGCAAAAGGAATGAGCCTTCTTATGTGAATGAAGTGGCAAAAAAAGTATCTGACTTAAAGCAAATGGAATTAGAAGAAGTAGGAAAAGTCACCACTGAGAATGCTTATCGAGTTTATGGCAATGTATAATACTGAATATAAAATATTTTGAAATTTAAAATAATCAATATTACCGATAACCCTAACAGCAAGCAGTCGATCCTGATTATATACACGGGAGGCACATTCGGTATGGTTTATGACGAATCAGGAGCTTTGATTCCATTTAATTTTAGCTCCGTATTGGAAAGAATTCCAGAATTGAAAAGTCTGGATTTGAATTTGACAGTGATATCTTTTCCCAAGCCAGTCGATTCTTCCAACGTGGATGCGCGACATTGGGCAGATATGGCCTACTGACTCGTCCTGAAATTAGTTTACACTTTTTACTTCTTAATCCTATTTCAAATTTACACTTTATTTTTAATCCTAAATACAGTTTACTGTTTTCAAACCTCTCTTTGTGTAGTGGAGCGTAGCGGAACAAAGAGAGATTTGAAGTCTGTTAAAATACCGTTTCCAGTTCCATCTCCTTCTTTTTGGAATAATAATTTTTCCATCTCCTTTTTAATTTTCCTGACCTAAAATGAGCTTCTATTGGGGTTAAATAATCAATACTTCCATGAGGTCGTTGATGATTATAGATACTTATTGCTATCGAAACATTCCGAACAGCTTCTTCGTAATTCACATGTGACTTGACTAAAAGTTCATCTTTTAATATTCCATTTACTCTTTCTGCAATTGCATTTTCCCTTGGGTCTCCATTTTGGGTCATGCTAATTTTAATGAAATTATCATTTAGTATTTTAACATAATCTGAGCAGCAATATTGAGAACCTCTATCAGAATGATGAATAAGCCTACCTAATACTGGATTATTGTCTAAAGCCATTCCCAAAGCCCTAATACAGCCTTGTGCTGATAAATCTTCTGATAAATAGAACCCAACTATTTTACGGCTATAGGCATCTGTTATCAAACTTAAATAAGCAAAGCCATTGCCAACTACAATATACGTTATATCACTTACCCATAATTGATTTGGTGCAGTTGGATAGAAGCCTTCTATTAAATTTGGATATTTACGCATCCAATGGTCTGAAAACGTTGTTATAGGTTTTCTGCGTTTTCTTTTCCTTACTAACAGGTTGCGTTCTGATAATAAATCAAAAAACGCATCTCGTCCTATAACAATTTGATGTTGAGCCATAAATGGGTTAAGTTTATGAATTAGCTTGCGACATCCTAATCGTTTTTGGCTTTTCCGAATTTCCAATACTTCATCTATCAATATGCCATATTGTAACGATTCTTTTTCAATCTGCTTTTTATGTTGGTAATAAGCCTGTCTGCTATAACCAAGCAATGAACAAAGGGTAGTTATACTGCGGCTTTCTCTTTGTTCTACTTTTTCTATTGCTTGGCACCAAACTTTTTTCGCAAATCAATGCCAGTATGCTCTTCCGATAACTTCAGCATTTCTTCCAAAAGTTCACTCTTGAGTTTACTTTTACGTAAAGCTTTCTGCAAGATCTTTACATCGATTGATAACTCCTGCTCTTTCTTACCAGTTGCTTTTTCTTTTCTTCTTTTCTCTTTTTCTTTCCAACTTGGCAAACGACCCTGGTATTTCATAACCCAATCACAAATGCTTCGTGATGGAACTCCATGCTTTTTCCCTAAAGCACGATAACTAATATTGCCTGTTAAATATTCAGCAATGATTTCTTCTTTGTCAATCCTTTTTTTGTCCATAATGTGCGAATAAATTTACAATTTTATTGTAAACCTATTTCAGGACAAGACATACATCATTCACAGCAACTACAATCAATACGATGGGTTTGTCATACTTCATGGAACCGACACTATGGCCTACAGTGCTTCAGCATTGAGCTTTATGCTTGAAGACCTGAATAAACCTGTGATTTTCACGGGCGCACAAATTCCGATAGGAGCCACACGGTCAGATGCACGAGAAAACCTCATCACCGCACTTGAGATGGCCGCTAAGAGCGAAAATGGTACGCCAGTGATCAATGAAGTTTGCCTGTATTTTAATTTTGTGTTGCTGAGAGGCAATAGGGCACAAAAAATAAGAAGCAGTACTTTCGGTGCTTTCGAATCTGAGAATTACCCTCATTTGGCCGAGTCAGGAGTTGAGATTGAATATTTTAAAGACAGACTCGTAGCGCACGAGCCAAATAAATCACTAACTTATAAAATTCAATTTGACCCCAATGTGGTGGTGTTAAAGATTTTTCCAAACATGACACCTAACTTGGTGAAAGGTATTTTGGACATTCGTGGACTCAAAGGAGTTGTATTGGAATCATTTGGTTCAGGCAATACGATGAATTTTGACTGGTTTATTCAGCTGCTTGGTGAGGCAATAAACAAGGGAGTAATTATTCTTAATGTCTCACAGTGCATAGGAGGGAGCGTATTGCAGGGTAAGTATGAAACAAGTAGGAAATTATTGGAAATTGGTGTACTCAGTGGGTATGATATAACTACAGAAGCGGCACTGACTAAAATGATGTTTCTTTTAGGCAATCAGGAATCTCATCAAGGACTGAAAAAGATGCTGACAAAACCATTACGAGGAGAAATGACAATATAATTTCTACTTCGGAAATAGTAAGTAAAATTTGCATATAGGGATTTTTATTAATTTATTTGTCGCTAGTTGTAAAACTAATTTTGGAGAGGTGGCCGAGTGGCTGATGGTGCTCGCTTGGAAAGTGAGTGTATCTGAAAGGGTACCGGGGGTTCGAATCCCTTCCTCTCCGCAGTAGATTTACGTACAAAACCATATTTGAATTACTTTATAACCATTAATTTAAGACTTATTAAAAATTAGACTATGAAAAAATTAGTAACATTAATGATGCTGACTGGGGTATTTATGTTTGTTCACCTAAAGTCAATCGCCCAAGATGACGCAACAGCACAAACTGATTCTACAGAAGTAGTAACTGAAGCAGAGGAGGAAATTATAGAAGAGGTAGCCGCTCCTGTCCAGGCAACCATGCAGGATGACGAACCAGAAGCTGAAGTATCATTTCATCAAGAAGTAAAGGAACAGTTTATTGCTGGTGGATGGCAGTTTATGGGTATCGTTCTTTTGTGTTTGATACTAGGTCTAGCTGTAGCAATTGAGAGAATCATCACATTGAATCTCGCTACTACAAATACTAAAAAATTATTAGAAAAAGTAGAAGGAGCACTTGCACAAGGTGGTGTTGATGCAGCCAAAGAAGTATGTAAAAATACTCAAGGACCTGTAGCCTCTATTTTTGTACAAGGACTTATGAGAATGACTGAAGGTGTTGATATGGTTGAAAAATCTATTATCGCTTACGGTTCTGTTGAAATGGGTAAATTGGAAAAAGGAATGATCTGGATTTCATTGTTTATTTCTATGGCACCAATGTTAGGTTTCATGGGTACTGTAATAGGTATGATCGGTGCATTTGATGCAATTGCTGAAGCTGGTGATGTATCTCCTGCTCTTGTTGCTGGTGGTATCAAGATTGCACTTTTAACAACTGTTGGTGGACTTATCGTTGCTGTTATCCTTCAATTGTTTTACAATTACCTTGTTTCTAAAATTGATTCACTTGTGAATTCAATGGAAGATGCTTCTATATCTCTTGTTGATATATTGGTGAAGCATTCTTCGAAATAAGTTAATTAACCTAAAAAAAATAAAACATGGATTCAATTGATATAATATTATATATATCGTACGCCTTGACTATCTTGGCTGCAGTTGCTGCAATTGTATTTCCTATAATCAATTCTGTAAGTGACCCTAAATCTATGATTAAGTCAGGATTAGGGCTAGTTGCACTAGTTGTGGTATTTGGTGTTTCTTGGGCATTGTCTGGAAATGAGTTTACCGAATATCAGGCATCAGAGTTTGGAATGAATGCTTCACTTTCACAATTTGTGGGTGGCATCCTTACTATGATGTACTTATTGACGGGAATAGCTATTGTTGGTATCATATATACTGAATTTTCTAAAATGATCAAATAATATGGCTAGAAGTAAATTAGGCGCATCATCAGAGGTGAATGCCGGCTCTATGGCCGATATTGCTTTTCTTTTATTGATTTTCTTTTTGGTTACTACAACCATAGCAAACGATAAAGGAATTGCGATGCTTTTGCCTCCTAAGCCGGATCCAAACGAACCGCCTCCGGAAGTCAATAAAAATGACAGGAATATCTTTAAGATTTTGGCTAACTCAAAGGACATGCTTCTTGTAGAAGACGAACCTTTGGCAGACGTTGGAGAATTGAAAGATATGATCAAATCATTTGTTCTAAATTTCGGCAAACCATCTGCTGAATATGTAACAATGTACCAGAGTTTACCACCTACACTTCGTAGTTATGTAAATGCCAATGGGAAAAGGCCCGACTCGTCGGACGATCCTAAAGAAGCGGTAGTTTCATTCAAAGCAGATAGAGGTACTACTTATGAGTTGTATGTTAGGGTATTGGATGAAATCAATGCAGCATACAATGAAATATATGGGCAAAGAGTTGGTCTCACTGGAGAGCAGTTTCTTCAGTTGGATAAAAAGAATCCTGAAGAGAAAGCTTTGTATTTGAAAGCCAGGCAAGGAATTCCAAGAGCAATCTCTATTGCAGAACCAAATAAAATAGGAGGGTAATATGGCAAAGTTTAAAAAGAGTTCAAGCACGTCGCAGGAAATACCGACCGCCGCATTACCGGATATTATTTTTATGTTGTTGTTTTTCTTTATGGTAACTACCGTATTGAGAGAAACTACAATTATGGTGGAGCAAAAACTTCCTAAATCTACACAGTTGAGTAAATTGGAAAGAAAATCATTGGTGAGTTATGTATATATTGGTAAGCCTAAGCAAGCTAATATTTATGGTTCTGAACCAAAGATCCAAGTCAACGATGTGTTCATTGAAACGAAGGACATAGTGAGGTTTGTGAATGTTGAGAAGGATAAATTGAGTGAAGTTGAACGTGATCAGATTACAATGTCTATGAAAGTTGACATTGAAGCTAAAATGGGTATTGTATCCGACGTTCAAGAAGAATTCAGAGAAGCAAACGCAAGAAAGGTGTTATATAGTTCGCTTAAACGAGCTGAATGATACCATTTCAATAGATATTTAAAAGGGTCTTTCCTATTTGGATTGACCCTTTTTTTTTATCCATTTTTGGAGAAGTGTGAAAACGGGGAAAGAATCCATTTTCTCAGCTTGTTTTTATGAGTTGGGAAATTATCCTATCTTCGCACGCTGAAAACTAGATTAACCCTATAAACAACATATTTCTACTCATAGATTACCCAAAAAATGAGACGGATTTTGTTATTAATTACTAACAGCTAAAATGGTTATAGGTTTATTAAAATGTACTGAAGAAAGTCTTGTAGGACTGATTCCCAATGTAGTTTCCAAATTAATAAAAGAAGGACACAATGTAATGTTCGAGCCTGGTGCAGGTGACGACTCTGATTATTCTGATCAGGAATATTTAAACGTTGGAGCTTCATCCCATGAACGTAGCGATGTGATTGCTAAGTCGGACATACTCGTTACAGTATCAGGATTAGGTGCCGAAGATTTATCCTTAATTGGTGAAACTACATATGTTATCGGTAAGTTCAATTCAAATATTGAACTGGTTGAAAAAATCAAAGACAATCGAATAAAGGCGTTTAGTCTCGATTTGTTGCCTAGGAGTACCATCGCACAGTCAATGGACGTACTTTCCTCTTTGGCATCCTTATCAGGTTACAAGTCGATCATTTCGGCTG
>CAXBNB010000162.1:0-7880 GCA_963976505.1 uncultured Reichenbachiellaceae bacterium | reverse complement strand
TTGCGGACCTGATTGGCTACAAGGGTAACGAAAAAATTATTGCAGAGTACTGGCTAGGAGCTCATGTAAACGCTCCTGCCACAATAAGTACTCTGGAGGGAGAGAAAAAATTGGATGCCTTTCTACTTGAAAAACCACAAGTCCATCTAGGATCCTATGTCCAGAATAATTTCAACCGTCTGCCTTATCTGTTCAAGGTATTGGATGTCAAAGACATGCTATCCATTCAAGTTCACCCTACTAAAAAGCAAGCTGAGATTGGTTTTGAAGAAGAAAATAAAAGAGGTGTAGCTTCTGATGCATCTACCAGAAATTTCAAGGACGACAATCACAAACCTGAAATAATGGTGGCTCTAAGCGAATTTTGGCTGTTGCATGGGTTTTTACCTGAAGCAGCACTTTCGGAGGTACTCAAAGCCAATCCGGAATTCAGTGAATTGATTCCTATTTTTGAATCTCAGGGTTATAAGGGACTTTATCAGACAGTAATGGAGCAACCACAGGAAAAATGCAATGCGCAACTCAGACCATTAATAAACAGGGTATTGCCCCTATATGAATCAGGAAAACTAGACAAATCAAGTCCTGATTTTTGGGCAGCCAGGGCCGCCGCTTCTCAGAAAGAAGGCCAAACAATAGATAAGGGCATTTATTCAATTTACTTTTTCAATATCATAAAAGCCAATGAAGGCGAAGCTGTTTTTCAGGATGCAGGTCTGCCTCATGCCTATCTGGAGGGGCAAAATATTGAATTAATGGCCAATTCAGATAATGTTTTGCGTGGAGGGCTTACTCCCAAACACATAGACATCAAAGCACTAATGGAACATGTGAAGTTTGAAGCCACCCATCCAAAAATTTTCAGCGGGGATGCGAGCAACGATGGAAAGGAAAGGATCTACCATACGCCAGTGAAAGATTTCGAGTTGAGCAAAATAGAACTACCTACACAACAAAGCTATGAAAATCAGTGCGAAACCATCGAAATTGTATTGTGTATTAATGGGAAAGTGACCCTGACAGAAGGTGAAAACCAATTGACCTTAGAAAAAGGTAAATCAGTCCTGTTGACTTCAGGTGCTCACTACAAAATAACAAGTGAGTCTGACGCTCAATTATTTAAAGCTTCTGTGCCACAATAATTCCATTTATACAGTCACGAAGCATACTCTATCATGTCACTTATGAAGTACTTTCATAAGCGACATGATAAAATTGAAACCTTACTTCACTTTAAACCCCTGGTGCCACCTGCTCCAATTGGAGTAAAACCCTTCTGTATTTTTTTGGCGTACCCGACTGTAATAAATTTCACCGGAACTAAGAGCGGTTTTGCCTTCCAGACTTCCTGAAAAAACTCCATTGGAGGCATCTACTACCACTTTTTCTTCTGTACCTAAAAAGTCGGATTTAAATACTACATCATTTCCCTCATAATCTGAGGCCAGTTCCACTTCCCAACCAGCCAGCTCAGCAGCACCAAAGTAAGGTGTTTTGTAAATTGTCGGGTTAGATGGTGAAATTACTGGACCAATCGGATCTGTTGATATGACAAAATTATCAAACCAACGCCCTTGAGTTTTTACCGAGCCTCTGTTCCAATAAGATTCTAGAAAAACCGCATTTATGCCATGTTCGATATAACTCCCTCTAAAATTCAGGTTTTTTCTTTCTGTTTCTAACCTACCATCGATCCATAGTTGATTCACACCATCATCCTTTCCCGGTGAATTTAGTTTCGCTCTGCACTCTACCAAAACCCAATATCCAGATTCACCAGTAGAGGATATTTTGAACTCAGATACTGGTTGGTTTCCCAACCAACTGAGGTTATCAAAATCATTGTATTTTGTCGTTTTAATTTGATCTGTTTGCCCTTCTACGCCTCGTGCCGGGTCGAGCGTAATGCCATTATCTTCATCAGAACCATGCCAAACATGAGCAATCATGGCTTGTTGCCAATTACCAGAAACAATGCTTGTCGCTCTCGACATTTTGAAGGGAGAGCCTTTCCAACCATGTTCGTGTTTGACATAAATTCTCCAATAAATTTCATCAAATTTTTGTCCGGCTTTGACAACTGATGAACTGGCTGGAAAACCACCAAAAGCAACCTGACGATTGCCTCTACCATCAACAGCATCTTTTTCAAATCCCATATCAGCTGACCCGCCATCAGTACCAAAATCTACGCTAGTATCTACTATTCCTTTTTTACCAAAGTATTCCTTATCCGATGAAAAATCATCATACCAAATTGTACTTTGATCTGTTTCATGGCTTTGATCCTGAGACATTTCTACAAAATCAATGCGTGGTACTTCAATCTTAAAAGAAATCTTTTCTTCGTCTGAGGGGTTCGAACCACTATCTCCACAACTCATAATAGCCAAAGGAGATGTAAGAAATATAAGGTTTATTAATCTAAGCATAACTTAATTGTATTAAAGTGAAGAATTTTTTATGGATTCTGTTAGGAACATGCCTACAGAATAGATTTATAAGAATTATTTAAAAATCACGTTACGTTCTAATAAAGGATAGAATGGTCCTTTATGTCAATACTCCAGTTGGAAAGACTTTCGGTATTTTTTCAGCTCTTGTAGATAACCCTCCATGTTGAGCAACTGCTCGTCATAAATCAGATAACTTAAGTCTGCAGTCCTGTTGGCAAAATGACGGGAGCGATCCATCTTAAAAAAGAATTTTTTATCCGGTGTGGAAAGACCTTTAGGTAGGCGTGTTTTCTCCCAGGTCGTTACCAAATCGGTATATACTTTCATTCTCCTAGTCAGGCTATTCTCAATGATTGTCTCGGCTTTCACAAGACTGTTCTGTGCCTCCTTGCGATCTGTAAATGCATTTTTGTGCGCCTCGGTAATAGCGTATTCCAGATTTGATAAATCCTTATAGGTGAGGCAAGTATGATGAATCAATCTTGCAATCGACTCATATACCTCAAAATCATAAGCATGGTCAAGCTTGAGGTTTTTGTTCGTTTCAATTATTTGCAGGGCACGCAACATCTTTTCGTTTTGTCGAGCAGACTTTTTGACCATGTCCTTGTACTCAGTATTCCAAAAGGGATCATATTCCAAGTATTGCCCTCTAGGCAAATCAGGTAAATGTGTTTTACCAATATCTCCTGCATGCCATACGTGCCGCTCTAAAGTTTCGTAGTAATAATACGAGCCTTCATTGAGCAATTGATAAAGCTCATCCATATCAACCACCTTTTCTCCATAATAATTAGAAAAGAATGAATCTTCAAACTCCTCTAAATCAGGAGCCGCTCCATTCCAGGAATATTGTGCAGATGTCACGAAACTCAACATCCACATCTGATTATGTAGTCCAGAATCGTCCCAAGAAGTATTGATCATGCCATCGAATTCTGGTGACTTAGACCTTACAGAAAGAAAATCATACGAACTTTTTAAGCTTCCTTCTAGCAGTGCTCCCTTTTTCTTTTTGAAATGGTATGGAAGAAATAAAGGTTCAATTCCTGGATTAGGGTCATACATGAAAACATCAAAACCCATTGCTTTTGACTCTTGTGCATAATTCAACTCTGATGAATAATCATAGCTTTCAGTTAGCACCAAATTGGTATTTGGCTGCATGTTTTTAATTGGTGACTTTCCTAGCTCCCATCCCATTGGTCTTTCCCACACCATCACTTTTCTTCTTTTAGCCAGGTGTTCTGTAGCTTTATTGATGAATAAATGATACAACCCACTGTTGCCTATTTCCTTTGCCTTTTCCTGGCATTTGTTGCAAGCTCCCAGCTCGTAGGTCTCATCGGAACCTATATGAATGTATTTCGATCCGGGTGTGGCTTTGATTGCCTCATCCCATAGGTCGAACATCAGGTCATAAGTGCCCTCTTTTAATGGGCAAAACTCCCAATCTGACCCTTCTACTTCTCTGAGTTCTTTGTGCTGTGGCCATTTCAAAATAAAACTCACATGACCCAGACCTTGAACCAAAGGAGTCAATTCGATATGGTACTCTTTGGCATAGCGCGTAAACTCCTGCATTTCTTCAATGGTGAATGCCCCGGGGGCACCAACTTCTGGGTGGCTTTCGTAAGCTAGTTTGTCTTCCCATTCCCACACCAACATGTTAATTTTGTATTTGGCCAAGTCCTTAATGAAATCTTTCACATAACTACCCTTGTCCTGATGATGTTTGGTGTCATAATGAGCTGCCCTGATCTTCACATCCGGCCAATCCTTGATTTCCATACCCGGCACTACCACATTGCCTCTGGTCTTTTTAATAAGTTGATAAAAAGTCTGAACACCGTAAAACAACCCATCTTCATCTTTGCCGACAATTGATAAAGTACCGTTTTCAGTGGACAATACATACCCTTGATCAGCTAACGTCCTTGGTGCTCCTTTTCTGGTCAATATTATATTGTTCGCTCCATTGGTCTCTGAGATTACTGTTTTCATCCCCCACTTTCCTTCCAACTCACCTTTAAGTAATTCGGCGGTTTTGCGGTCTATAGCTGAAGCATTTTTATCCAACACTACATTTATTGGACTTTTCAATACAAACTCTTCACCACCAAGCGCTACTTGCTGAGGATAAGGAATGACATGAAGTCCTAGATCAGAAAGTTCTGAGGCCAAACAATAGTTTTGAAATGGATTAGTTGCAAGCAATAGTGTGAAAACCATGCATGCTAATATTCTGTATATTTTCATATTATTTTCTTTTTTTAAGAGACCAAAATCTGATAGTAAGGTCTTATTTTTCTGCCTGTATTTTGATACGATGGACAGGCCCTGTAATACCTACCAGGTTTATTGCCCGAAATGCAAATTCATGTGCACTTTCTATTAAATCGAGACTAAGGTTGCTTTCAGCCTTTTGCCAATTCCCATTGGGTGCTTTCTTCATTTGATATTCCTTGAGATTCGGTGTATCAGAATTCAGCTCGACGTTGACTTTATTGCCTTCAATTCTGACTACTGCAGAGATGGTATTGGGAGTCCACTCAATCGCATCTCTATTGGATTCAAGAATCATGAATTCCGGATTGTCATAAGCCCAATGTGGCTTTTCTCCCCAGATCCATGTATTGTTCTTAAAATAATCATCGGTGTACATTGTAAGGGTTTCTTTATAGTCTGGCCATACCGTAAACATATTGTTGTTGGTATGGTATTCAATCCAAGAATAAGTCCTTGCAAAGCTTTCTTTACTCCTTTGGAAAATCTCATCAAATTCGGTCGGAATGCGCTCCAACCCCTTGATCATAGTGACGTCCTTCGCTTTGTTCTTTAAGTACTCATCACGAATCTCTAGTGCCGAAAGGGGTACGCCATTTTTCTCAAAATAATGGTTGTATTTGGCATCCAATAGCACCCATTTATTGTAAGCATTGACCCAAGTCTCACTAATCCCGTGATGACCATCAATAATACCTGCCACTCCCGGACCAGCACCTATTGTTCTTGTCACATATCCATAGGCATTCATCACACCATTTTGAACTCTCATGAAGTGTCCGCAATGAAACCCTGTACCGCTCAACGCTTCGTCCAGAATACCTTCTACATAGCCTCCGCCCGGATATGGATCTCCAAAATTGTCAATAGGAATTGTATTGGTAATCCATTGTTTTAACAATAGAATTCTTTGAAATTCATCTTCATTACCGCGGAATACGGTATCCAATTGATATTTAGCCTTAAGGTGTTGAAACTTTGGTAAGGACAAATCTTCCGAATAACGGAAAGCTGTGTTTTTCTTATAATGTGGATTGTCGACTTCCACAAGCCTGTATTCTTTCGACACACAAGCGACAGAGAATACCAAAATAACGAATGCAATTACAAGGTCTTTCATCGGTTTCTCTTTATTTAGTTGTATTGTTCTTTAATAATTGAAGGTTGATTCCTGAGGTCTTCCAGCCTTCCATAATGGATCTGTATTTCTTGTTGACAGGCAGGGTATAAGAACCAAGCATGATGTCAACATCACCATCCTGATCGAAATCTCCGTGATCCATTACCATCCAACGTCCACTCAATGATTCCTGAAAGGTATATGACACAAACTCATATCGGTTTGCGTCTTCGTTTTCTAGGTACACAAATCCTTCTTCAGGTGACGTAGTATAATCAGGAAAAAAAGACATCACCGCAAAATCTAAATCACCATCCAAGTCATAATCTTCTACTAAGACGCGAGTCGCTCCATAGATTGGATAAAACCACTCTTCACTAAATTGATTCAGCCCATTATTGATAAACAAGCGCACTCCATGATAGGGTTTGGCAAAGACTGAAAAATCTCCATTATCACCATTTGTCAGAACTACATCCAAATGACCATCCTTATTGTAATCAATCAACTGAAACCAACTAGAGCCATACTCCGGTTGCATCTGGATGACCTGGTCAGTTTTAAACTTAAGGTCACCTTCATTGTATAAAATGTGGATACCCTCATTGCCTTGTGAAGCCAGTACAACAATATCACCAAGTCCATCAGCATTCATGTCTATTATTTCTAGTTTCGTTGTTCCAGGCACTGACAATAAACTTGATTTCTGATATCCAATATCTGATTTCACGAGCATAGACAATTGACCGGTTCGATTGCCAAACTCACAAATCAGGATTTCATTTATGCCATCTTCATTCAGGTCTGTAGTTTTAATGAATACAGGTCTGAACAAATTACTCATAACGGTATCTACTGATGATTCTCTAATCTCATAGAGCGTTCCTAAAGGTTTGTTGTTGGGAAAAAGATATCCTGACTCTGCAATCAATCGGGTGTCGGACTCATTAGTCACAGAAGTTAGGGGTGATGCAAAATGCAAGGTTTCCTTGTCCACTTTCACAGTTGAATCCAAAGCAAAAGGCCAGTTATAAATCGATTGGCTAAAAGCATCGCCGATAACAAATTGATTGCTCTCCGAATCAAATTGCACACTGGAAACCATAGATGTGCTTTGATTTTCTCCAAGAGAAATAGGAAAAAATTCGAAACGAGCTAATTCCAAATCTCGCCTTGCTAGCATTGTATCCAAAAGTATAGTATCCGGTGCAAGAGCCATGATGTATTTATAAATGAGATTCCAAGTCACACTATCAATTTTGGCTACAGTTTTATTTTTAACGGTATATTCATACACATTGCGATCATGAAAATTAAACCCCTGCAAATCAGGAGCTAAAAATTCATATCCTAACCTTGACGCCATATCCGGTAGTATTTTGTTTTTCCAAATTGACTTGGTAATATGTGCAGGATCGGGAGGAAGATGACAACTGCCACAATATGTAGCATACTGAACTTCTGCCTTCACTATATCTGAAGATTGTTTGCAAGAGGTAAACAACAAATTCAAAGAGGAAAAAAATAACACCCATTTCATTGTTCGCCTTATTTTCCTTTTAAAATGTACCATCAACCTCCTCTTCAAAGATTTGCCTTGAAAGGGCAAAACAATAGAGTCCTTTATACCTAGGACTCTATTGTTACCTAATAATTTTAATAGCCCTGATTGTTGCCATCTTGTCTCATAAGAGGATTGGCTTCCAATTCCTCAGCAGGTATCGGAAAAAGCAAATGTGTGCCAATCTCAAATTGAAATTGATCAGCTGGGTTGGGGAAAGAAAAATCCGCAGCTGTCCAACTGTCAAGATTTTCCAATCCAGCAGCATGCCATCTTCTAAGATCTACCCATCTTATGCCTTCTTCTCCTGCCAGCTCCAAAAATCTTTCATCCATGATATTTTGCATGGTAATAGATCCTAGATCAGCCGGAACAGCAGCTTCGCTACCATCTGAAGTTGAGAGCCTAGCTCTTTCTCTAACATCATTTACTTGAGTCAACGCCGCTGATGTATTTC
>CAXBNB010000161.1:0-7888 GCA_963976505.1 uncultured Reichenbachiellaceae bacterium | reverse complement strand
TTCCGCAGGATTCAGATTCTTTTTCAGCGATTCAATCTCTCGCATCATTTCCTCATCCACTGCCAATCGACCAGCTGTATCGACAATTACTGTTTTTTTATTGTTTTCTTTAGCGTATTTCAGTGCATTTTTTGCAATGCTGAGTGCGTCTTTGTTTTCAGGTTCTGCATATACGTCAACGTCGATTTGCTCTCCCAACACCTTCAACTGATCTATCGCAGCAGGTCTGTAAATATCACATGCCACAAGTAGCACATTCCTTTGGCCTTTGAGGTGATTTGCCAGTTTTCCACTAAAAGTGGTTTTACCCGATCCCTGCAAACCGGAAATTAGAAT
Organism: uncultured Reichenbachiellaceae bacterium; assembly: GCA_963976505.1. Classification (GTDB taxonomy): domain Bacteria; phylum Bacteroidota; class Bacteroidia; order Cytophagales; family Cyclobacteriaceae; genus CAXBNB01. The sequence goes on along the minus strand of CAXBNB010000161.1, from coordinate 7,552 downwards.
AATATTTGGGTCTCCAAGAAGATTGATGGGTTCATTGGATTTTCCCATCAATAGTGTCAACTCCTCAGATACAATTTTAGTCAGTAACTGTCCCGGGGATACTGCGATCAATACATCTTGTCCGAGTGCCTTTTCTCTAATATTGTCGGTGACGTCTTTGGCAACCTTGTAGTTTACATCGGCATCTATCAGCGCTCTTCTGATCTCTTTTACCGTCGTAGCAACATTTATTTCAGTTATCCTGCCTTGTCCCTTCAGCGTTTTAAACGCTTTGTCCAGCTTTACACTAAGATTATCAAACATCGTCCTTTAATATTATTTGGTTCTAAAATTGCTGCAAAAGTAGTGATTTATCCATTAATTATTGGTCTATAAGGATTGACTTTTGATTTATTTGTTCTTAGGAATACAGAATGTTTTTTTAACTGATCACATGTTATTGATAGCTCAAATGAAAATCACTATATTTAAATAATTATGAATTTGGGATGAAAAACTATAAAGGATTTAAAAATCACACAATGTATAAACGGACGATTATTTTATTTTCAATGTGTTTCTTTTTAGCGAACACAATAGAGGCACAATCTCTAAAAGGCTCTATAGATGGAAGCGATGTATGGGGAGCATGGCTGGTGAAGGGTACATCTAAAGTGTGGTTGGTTGATGAAATACCTGAACGGACTAGGCTCTGGGACTATGAAAAAAATCAGGTGGTTGCTTCTTTTGAGATGAAGGAAAATGTGAAAAGTATCAATCTACTTGATGATGGCTCATTGGCCTTCATTACGCATCATGAAAAAAACGAATTGATCATTTTGAATGAAGATGGAATTGTAACAAAGAGAAAGATTAAGAACAATGCACCCAATTACTATATCCATCCCGGTGGAAAGTATATTTTCGGTTCAATTTTCGAAGGGTTTGTGACCTATACCATCGAAGAAAAGAAGATAGCTGAGTCCAAATTGAATGAGAGTATTACAGATTACACCAGTAGGTTTTACAAAGCAGGGTCGCCGGATGTATTTTTGAGAAAGTCTAATGATGTTTATCAAAAAATAGACATAAACTCAGAAGGCTTATTGAGCGTGTCAAGGGCCTATGATAAAGGCAATCTTTTATTTAATGAAGCCAAAAATGATTTCCTGCTTGTTTCTCCCAAGTCGTATAACTCATATTCATTGTCAACCTTAGAATCGAAAGCCAATTTTGATAGGAATACATCAATTGATCTGTATAATGGACTGTATGACAGTCAAGATCAGACGGTGTACTACTGCAAAGATGGCAATATCAATACATTTGATTTGAAAACGGAGAAGGATTCTAAGAGTGTTTTCCTAGATGTCGGTGATTTGATATTTGAGGATAGGATGGGCAATACGACAATTGGTTTTTCTGAAGCCAAACAAAAATTTTATATCATTGAGTTGTAACCATTTCATTTCTGATCAACCTCCTGTTGTATTCCTGAATGATGGCTTTGAGTTTCAAATCTAATTTTGTTTCTACTTCAGGTAAAGTGCCTAATAAGTTTTGAGCCAGTAACTCATCTTTGTTAATGTCAAAAAGACCAGTAGCCGACTCACCGTTGTGCTGAAGCATGTAGCTTCCCATGATCAGTTGGTACGAATCACCTACATAGTTGATTGTAAAGTGCTCTGACTGTTGATCGAACATGTCATTACCAAAAGCAATATAAGGTTTGGGATAGTTGAGCATATTGAGCACTGTCGGCATGATGTCATTTTGTTGCACGATTGTATTTTGATCAAATCCCGTCAATTGCTTGTTTCCAGGATCAAATATGATAATGGGTACTGTGAAAGTCCCAAGTGATGTTTTGTATTTCAAAATATCGCTGTACGTAGAGGCATGGTCTGCGGTCAATACAAATATCGTATTGTTGTACCAATCAGATTTTTTGGCTTCATCAAAAAACTTTCTCAAGGAATAGTCAGTATAGCCTACGTTTTTATGAATTTTTAGAGTTCCTTTTGGGAATTTGTCTTTGTATTTATCGGGAAGGATAAATGGATGATGGGAAGAGACCGAAAATAATGCAGTAAAGAAGGGCTGTTTCATTTTCCCCATTTCAGTATTGAAATATTGAAAAAAATCTTCGTCCCAAATTCCCCAAATTCCATCATAATGATCGTCATTGTTGAATTCATCTTTGCCAAAATAAGCATCAAATCCCGCCTGATTGGCAAAAGCATCAAATCCCATAGAACCATTGGAGGCGCCATGAAAAAAGGCAGTGGAATAATCTTCACTGCCAAGTGTGGAAGCCAGGCTGTTGATCTTATTGCCTGAGTAATGAGATAATACAAAAGGTGCTACCAATGAAGGAATGCTAGCCAGTACTGAAGGCATGCCTGAGATGGATTTACGGCCATTGGCATACGAATTTTTAAAAGAATATGAATGACCGATCAAACTATCTAGAAATGGTGTATAGCCTTTATATGCTTCAATGTCTTTATTCAATGCCCCAATATGCTCTGTTCCAAAACTTTCCAATATAAAAACAACCACATTCTTTTTGGCCATCACACTACCTGGAATTCCGGAATGGTAAGCTGAAAACACTTTTTCTTGCTCCTGTTGAGAACTGAAATATTGTTTTTCCTGCAATGCGTTTTTTTTCAATGTTCTGAAAATGGCAAAGGGAGTATTGAGCACTATGGCCCTTTCATTTGGTTTGGAGATGTTCCGACAAATCAGGAGCCGTAGGTAGGGCTTTGGGCCGTGGCCCCAAGTGGCTCGCATATGGAGATGTAAGCAGAGGCATTACTGAGGGTGATTGGTCTGGTGCTGTGTTTGAATCCACCTCTAATCCCTACTATGGTCAGGTAAACGGTCACAGCCATGAACACAAACTGGAGTCCTGTATATTTCCATATATTTTGGTTGGGAGCAGGTTTGACTTCAATTTTATTGTATAAATAAATCAATAAAACAATGAACGAAACAGCCAATAAGTCCACATACCAGTACTCTATTAAAAACCTGAAAACCAGTCCCGGTAAATTTACTTCATGGGCAAATTGTTGGAATAAGGCAGCTGTTGTTCTTTTCAGAGTAATCTGATAATAAACCGTATCTGCTATATTCATGATAATACCGACAGCATTGGTGAATACAAAGACCCATTTAGCTACCTGTTGATATACCTGATTGTGTCTGATTTTGAAAGGAATAATCTGTATCAGTAGATACACTGCGTTCAAGTAGAGCAATGCAGTCAAATCAAATCTAAGCCCACCCCAGAAAATGAGCGCGAGCCTGCCAAAATCAATATCAGTATAATACTCCTGATTGTATATAAAGAAAAACAGCCTACACGCTGCAAACAACATAAAAACAATCAAAAGCCGATAAATCAGGGCAGGGTAGATGTTTAATTTATAGGAAGGACTACCGAGTGATATTGCCATTTATGTATTGATATTAGAATGTCGCAAAGCTAAAAATTTATTTGTCATTATTGGAGTGTTAGTCCAAGGCGATTTTGGTAGGTCGTATTTTCTGTTTCGCTTTTAATAAGGTAAAATTCTCTAATAAGAAAAGCTACCCAAGAGAATAGTCAATAATACCATATAAGCCTATCTTTGCTGCTTGTAAGTGAGATTTATGAGCGATAACAATTTAGAACAAGACGGGAGAGTCAGTCAAAAGGAAATTGATGATTGTATAGCTGTATTGGCAAAACTGATTGGGGATACCAATCAACTTTTTGAGCTACCTGAAGAAAAAAGGGTCGAACTAATGAAAATGGCAGGTTTGCTCACAAGGCCAAGCCGCGAAGAGTTTGCCCGCAGAAGGAAGGATGCCAAAAAAGCAGCCAAACGAAAACAAATTGAACGAGACAAGCATGCCCGTGCCGAAACCGGGATCAGAAGTGCAAGAGAAGCAAGTGTGTTTTCTGCACCTAAAATGATCTCACTTACCGGGGAACAGGAAGACAAAGACCTCAACTTAGAGTCGCCTAGAAATTGTTACGTGTGTAAAGTAGTTTATACAAAGTTGCATCACTTTTATGATACCATGTGTCCTGAATGTGGAGACTTTAATTATGCCAAACGATTCCAAACAGCTGATCTGACAGGTCAAGTGGCTGTGGTGACTGGCTCACGGTTGAAGATTGGGTATCATATTACTTTAATGCTACTAAGATCAGGAGCAACGGTTGTGGCAACAACCAGGTTTCCAGTTGATTCAGCATTGAGGTTTTCCAAAGAAGAGGACTTTACTCAATGGGGACACAGACTTAAAATTCATGGTTTGGATTTAAGACATATTCCTAGTGTTGAAATATTTTGTAATTTCATAGAGCAACAGTATGACAGGTTAGACATCCTGATCAATAATGCGGCTCAAACGGTAAGACGACCTGCTGGGTTTTATCAACATTTGATGGGAAATGAGGAGCTTCCAGTAGATGCTTTGCCTCCCTATGCGCAGGAATTGCTTTCTGACCATGCCTATTGTCTCGATGAATTGAGGACCTTAAGTGCAGGTATTGCCACCAGTGAGGGCAAGAACCTCCCAGTCACGTGGCATGGTAGAGAGCTGGGAGTTGGATTGAGCGCTTCAGCCAAATTGTCTCAAATACCTTATAGTTTCGATAATTCTATCACTACAAAAGAGGTTTTTCCTGAAGGGCAATTAGATGCCGATTTGCAACAGGTAGATTTGAGAAAAACCAACAGCTGGCGTTTGAAGTTGGGTGAAATTGAAACAACTGAAATGATAGAAGTGCAGTTGGTTAATTCCATTGCCCCATTTGTGCTGTGCAATCGTTTGGCCGAGTTGATGAAAAAGGAAAATACAGGACAAAAGCACATTATTAACGTGTCAGCGATGGAAGGGAAATTTCATCGCTTTCACAAGGAAGACCGCCATCCACATACGAATATGGCAAAAGCAGCATTGAATATGATGACACATACAGCTGCGTCGGATTTTGCCAAATATGGTATTTACATGAATGCCGTAGATACTGGATGGGTGACAGATGAGGATCCAGCAGAACTGTCAAAGAAAAAAGTAGAAGTGCATGATTTCCAGCCTCCATTGGATATCGTCGATGGAGCGGCTAGGGTGATGGACCCATTGATAGACGGTATCAACACAGGCAAACATTGGTGTGGCAAATTTCTAAAGGACTACTTTCCTATAGATTGGTAGGTTATAAGTAATAGGAGCTTAATGCAGTATTTGAATGGAAACAGAACAAAATTTGTACATAAAAAATATGGTATGCGACCGTTGCATTCTGGTAGTTAAGCAAATTTTTAATAAGGTTGAGATCAATCCCATATCAATTACTTTGGGTAAAGTGCAGATTGCTGAGCAACTGAACGATGAGGCCTTGCAGTTGCTTGACTCCAATCTCACCGAAAATGGTTTTGAAAGGATAGACGATAAAAAAAGTAAATTACTTGAACAGATCAAAACGACAGTCATAGAGGCCATTCACCACCATGATCAATTCGACATTAATATCAATTGGTCGCACTATTTGGCAGATAAACTAAATCAGGAATACCATTACCTGAGCAATCTTTTTTCAACTGTAATAGGCATAACCCTAGAACAATACATCATCAAACAAAAAATAGAAAAGGTAAAGGAGTACCTGTTTTATGATGAACTTTCCATTAAAGAAATTTCCTATAAATTGGGATATAGCAGTGTGGCTCACCTGTCTTCTCAGTTCAAAAAAATAACTGGATTCACTCCAACAGCATTTAAGAAAATGAGGGAAAAACAGGATAGAAAACCGCTTGACAACATCATCTAACTTTAAAATAGAGTGGCCATTGAATGTCAGAAATAACCTACTATGTGAATTGAAAGTGCTAATTATTTAAGCTGATTTATTGACATTCTTATTTGTATGCAGTTTATATTACTTCTTCAACAAAACTATACCATTATGATCAAGAAAATTTTTATTGGAATAGGAGTAGCCGTACTCCTGTTTGTACTTTTTGTGGTTTATACAATTTTTATCGCTGAACCAGCCAGTCCACCTGCTACGGCTTCACATTCGGCACAAGGGTTGGAAGTTTCAGTGGATTACAGTCAGCCTTACAAAAAAGGGCGTTTGATCTTCGGAGAAGAGTCCGAAGGAGCCTTGCAGCCTTATGGAAAATACTGGAGGTTGGGAGCAAATTCTGCTACCGAAGTTACTTTAAGCAAAGATGTGTTGTTTGGCGGAAAACCACTTAAAGCAGGCAGTTACCGATTGTATGCTGTTCCCGGGGCTCAGTCATTTGAAATTAAGGTTAACAGTGAGTTGGATGTATTCTTTGCCGTGGCAGAGGCCGACCCTGAGCTAGATCTATTTTCTGTAGAGGCTCAAGTTGTTCCTCAAGACAATGTAACAGAAATGTTTACCATCAGTTTTAGCAGCAATGGTTCAGATATTATGATGGATTTTGTATGGGACAAAACAAAATTCAGTGTACCAATAAGCGTACAATAAGCATTTTTATTTATGAAAAAGTGGTTTGTTTTGCCCTTGGTAGTTTTGGTTTTTTTAGGAGTCGTATATTGGGGTGTAGGTAAAATCCAATACCGCATGAATGTAATGGATGTGGAAGAATATTCTCCCGTTTCTACATTAAAAGTACCTGAGACCTTGCTTACAAGGGCAAAATTTCCATTTATTGATGTACACAACCATCAGTGGACAATGCCCATTCAAAACCTCGATAAGTTGGTCGTAGATATGGATGAGCTCAATATGGCGGTGATGGTCAACCTTAGTGGTTTTCGTGGCAAATACCTGGAGTGGTCTTTGGACAATGTAAAAGACCACTTGGATCACCGCTTTGCTATTTTTCTGAATATCAATTTCGAAGACTTAGATGACGAAGGCTGGCCTGAGAATGCCCTCACAATGATGGAAGATGCCGTGAAACAGGGTGTAAAAGGGCTTAAAGTGTATAAGGGACTAGGTCTTTCGGATAAAGACAATGAGGGCAATAGAATTGCCATTGATGACGAAAGACTTGATCCTATCTGGGCGAAATGTGGAGAATTGGGGATTCCAATTCTCATTCATTCTGGAGAGCCCGCTGCTTTTTGGAAAGACAAAGACAAATACAACGAACGTTGGCTGGAACTGAAACAATATCCAAGTCGCTATCGATCCCCAGAAAAATTTCCTTCTTTCGAAGTGATTATGGCTGAACAACACCATGTTTTCCGGAAACATCCAAATACCACTTTCATCAATGCTCATTTGGGATGGTTTGGCAATGACCTTGACAGGTTAGGAAGATTGTTCGACGAGATGCCCAATGTCTATACAGAGTTGGGTGCAGTGCTTGCTGAGCTTGGCCGCCAGCCACGACATGCCAGGACCTGGATGATTAAGTATCAGGATAGGGTGATGATGGGAAAAGACACTTATAAAAAAGAAGAATATTATACTTATTTTAGAGTACTCGAAACAGCCGATGAGTATTTCGACTACTATCGAAAACGTCATGCCCATTGGAAAATGTATGGTCTGGATCTTCCTGACTCAGTG
>CAXBNB010000160.1:0-7908 GCA_963976505.1 uncultured Reichenbachiellaceae bacterium | reverse complement strand
GACAGTGGAACAGAAGATCAAATGTCTGCCTTTATTGAAGAGCAAGAAAAATCAATATGGATGTACAAAGCTTGGTTGAAATAACATAAACAGTTTATTCATCAAAGCCTTTTAGGCTATTCATAAACTGTTTCGGCTTTTGGTAGCCAACAATTCTTTCAACCTTTTTAAAATCAGGGCTTGCAACCAACATGGTTGGAAGTCCTGTTATTCCATTCTTCTGAGCCAATTGCTTGGCCGTGTATTTTTCTCCCAAATACTCAAAGGTGTCAGGGCTGTCAAAATTCAGTTTGACCGAATAGTAATTTTCATTAAGGTATGCAGCCACTTCAGGATCAGTAAAGGTTTTCTTGTCCATCACTTTGCACCAGCCACACCACTTGGCCGTAAAGTCAATAAACACCTTTTTAGGCCTTTCCTTTGTTAATTTTTGAACCTCCTCAATACCATACCATTTTAATTCTGGTGCATCCACTTCACCATTTACCGCTACAAAAGAGGTAAGAAGCAAGGTCATTGATAAAGACAATGTGACGATTCGGTTCATATTCTAAGATCTTTAATTTACAAATATATTATGGTCATGTGTTTGAATTACTTATTCCCAACCAGTACTTAAACCACGATTTGAACAAATTTGTTCAGAATAATTTTAAAACTGTACCTCAAACTGATATTTAGTCGCATTGGGCTATCATTTGCTTTATATATTTTGTTGTACAAATACCCTCACTGGCAATAACTCCACAGACTCTGCTTATTTTAGAGTGGACATTTTTTTATTTATTGAATTGCATATTAAATTGAGGACTTAATCTAATAACACTATGTATATAAATCTTTCGGGGTTAAACGTATTGGTAACTGGAGCTAGCAAAGGAATAGGTAAAGCGATTGCATCCAAACTTGCCGAAGCAGGAGCCACAGTGGCCGTTCACTACAACAAAAACATGAGAGAGGCGGAAAACCTTGCGCATGTTTTGGGTAACGAATCAAAATCCTTTCAGGCCGATCTCTCTCAACCCGATGGAGCTGCTCAACTTTTTGACAGGGTAATATTAGAAATGGGCAGCCTTGAAATCCTGATCAACAATGCAGGTATAGCCGAACCCGCCAATATAGATGCCAAAGAATCCGAATGGCTTGCTGCCTGGAACAATAATATTCAGGTGAATCTGACTTCAGCAGGAGTACTTTGCAAAAAAGTAATTGAGCATTTTCTCAAAAGAAAGAGTGCTGGCAGAATCATAAACATCACCTCGCGAGCCGCATTCAAAGGTGATACTGCTGAATACATGGCTTATTCTGCATCCAAAGCTGGACTGGTAGCAATTACCAAGTCTATTGCTAGGGCTTATGGAAAAGACGGTATCAAAGCCTTTAACATTGCACCTGGTTTTGTACGCACAGACATGTCAAGAAAAATAATGGAAGAGTATGGCAATGATGTGGGCATGGAAGATATATCACTGGAACGCATGACCGAACCAAAAGACATAGCACCACTGGTTACCTTTCTCGCAAGCGGTATGGCAGATCACGCCACAGGAAGCACCATCGATGTGAACGCTGGCAGCTACATGCGCTAATAGGTTTCAGCAATACTTTTTATTGGATTTTAAAAGAAAATAAATAGTATAAGGATAAATACTATCAACAAAACATACATGATCAGGTCGTTCATGAAGTAGCTCTTGTACTTGCTATAAAATTCTTTCAGCTTTTTCATCTTTTCCAGTACAGGGTCAAAATTAACAAAAACGTAATGTGCAAATATTACTCACCCATTTTGCGATTGGCCAAAAATTCTACCATATCTCTTATTTCACTTTTCGACATCAAAGTTCCCATAGGGGGCATACTCGACGGATTATTAATTCTTTTATCAATTCTTGAAATGGCTATTTCCAATGGTTCGGCCTCTGACGTCTGTAAAATGAGCTCTTCGTCATTTTCCTCTAATAGTGTGCCTGTTATCTTTTGACCATCTTTAAGTGTAAGCGATACAGTACCATAGCCAGGTGAAAGTCTAGCACTAGGCTCAATCATAGCTTCAAGTATTTGCTCGCGAGTCAATATTGCTCCAATATTTGTAAGTTCTGGTCCTACATCACCACCAGATCCGCCCATATTGTGACACCTGATACATTGTCCTGTACTGTTGTTTGCGAAATAATCCCATCCTTTCCCATTATCGCCTCCATAAAGTGTTTCTTTAAAAGCTTCTACAGTATTTCCGGAGCTTTCAAGTGGTTTCAATTTTGAAATAAGATTTTCAGATTTGGTCGATTGTACCGTTTCTATTAGCTCCAAAGTAAGTGAAGGAGATAGTTTTTCTGCTATCATTTGATCAATTAGACCATCCAGTATTTGACTGGTCTTGTCCAATGGCATTTCACTCAATACTCGTATGACTTGCTGTTGCTCTTTGATAGTTCCTTTCGCAAAAATAGGCTCCAAAATTCCGGGCAAGTTTTCTTTTGAAATATTCAATTCACCTAGGTATTGTAACGCAGTAGTTCTTACGTTTTTGTCATCATCTTCCATACCAAGTTTGATGCTTTTTTCAATATCCTCATATTCGAGAGTTACCAAAGCATCGAGCACAGCAGATTTCACCTGAGCCTCTTTGCTATTGATCATAAGTTTGGCCAATTGATTGTTGTAGTCAGTAATTTTTAAGTTGCTCAACATATTGACCAATGAAACCAGAAAGACAGGATCATTTGCTTTCATGAAATTTTCCATATAGCTTGTTACCTTAGCTTTTACCTGCTCACTATCCCTCTTAATTTCTCCTCGATAACGGCCATCCACACGATCTAGTAATGATGGGCTGGCCCAGGTGCCAATAGTCGCTAGCGCTTCAGCTCGTAAATTTTTAGGAGCAGACTCTCTGTTGGCAAAAGTTAATAACTGATCCAGCTCAACCTCGCCACCCACTCTTAGGTTGGCATTTATTGCCCTCCTAAGCAAAGGTTCAGAAGTAAATCGGTCTTCATTCAGCACAGCAGCAAGTTGAGGTAAAGCCGCCACAATCGACCAATCATCGTTGATGGCTCTAGCCGCTTCAGTTACCAAATACTCATCATTGTCTTTAAGGAAAAGTGCAACATCAGGATGCTGGAGTCTTCTAAGCACCAACAGTGCAGCCAGTCGTAAGGATCTATTTTCATTATTAGCCAACGCAATCATTGATTCTGCATCACCAATCCGTGATAGAGCCAATACTCCCGCATGTCTCAGGTATACATCCTGATCTCCATTTGCTTTGAGCATCGATAATATAGGATTGATGGCATCTTTGAACTTAAGACGACCTAGCGCTTGCGCCCCAAAGAATCTGGCTCTTGGATAATTGTGAGACAATAAAGGAATCAAAGCACTTCCTGCTTCTTCGAAACCTAGATCGCCTATGACCTTTGCCGCTTGAGAAGCGATTTCGGGATCAGCATCGTCGAGCAGAGGAATGAGCACTTTGGCATGGCTTATTCTTTCTGCTGCCAGTTGTCCAATACCCCATATACCATGGATTCTTGCCAGTTGATTCTCTTTTTGATCTATGGCTTTTTGCAATATTGCTGCACCCCTTTTTCCTCTTTTCACCAATTCAAATTGAGATTTTAGCCTTATGCGTTGATCTCCATAATTCAAAAGGGACAACAATTCATCATCAGATTGTTTTGTGTAGGAAAGTTGAATGAGCCTTTCTGTCTCGATTCGTTCTGCTTTTAAATCATTTTCTGATACCTCCACATCTAGTTTCCAAACCCTTCCATAGTCTTTGGTTCCCCAACCATTGATCCAGTCGGAAAAATACAAAGCCCCGTCAGGACCAAACCGCATTCCTGTGGGTAGTACACCGCTTATGATGTCTTCTTCTGACTTCAACTCAAAGGAAGCCCCGGAAGCATTTAAATCAAAAGACCAAATATGCGAACGAGATGGATTGCCTCTGAACTCCACCAAAAAGAACTTATTTTTCCATCTTGTTCCTAGTGCCGTTCCCGGATTGTAAGTCATGCCAGTAGGCCCATTGTGAAAATTCATTATAGGAGGTATGATATAAGCGGCCTGACCTTCCCATCTTGGTTTAAAAAGCTTTTCATCCATCCATACGTTGTATCTGTTGTTTTTGGGATCAGTGTATTTACCATATTGCCAGTTGGACCTCCACCCGGCATCATGACCATCTACAATATGTACCAGTCGCTCACTTTCTCCGCCATGGTCACCGTCATTGTCGGAACTTATTATATTTCCATACTCATCAAATACAAATTCGTGTGTGTTTCTCAGTCCAGCAGCAAAAATCTCAAAATTGCTGCCATCAGGATTTGATCTTGCAATTACTCCTTGGTTGGGATATTTATGCACCACACCTTCATCTGTAATAATGTTGGCTCCAATGTCACCAATTCCCCAATATATTTTACCGTCAGGTCCTTCTATAGCACCAGACATGCCATGGCCGCTAAATCCAATATGCACTGCATAACCATGACTTATTGATTTTTTATTTTCTAAAACGCCATCACCATTGGTGTCTTTCAATCGCCACATGTCAGGACCTATTCCAAGGAATACATCATCGTTTCTAACCAGAAGTGCACCAGCTACATCCGTGATTTCTTCATTGAAATCCTGCAAAATACGAGTAGATCGATCGGCCATTCCATCTTTATCTGTGTCCTCAATCTTCCATATTTCATCTTTTTCAACTGCAAGGTCATGCCAGTCGTGGATGCCATCTCCATTCAAGTCTTTCAGCCATTCGTTTTCATCACTTTTTTCGGGTGCAAATGTCTCACGAAGAAAAGCACGTCGCTCTTCACTGGTTTCCAGGGCTATAGACCTGGTCATCCAATCTCTATGACCTCTAATGTCAAACTCTGAATTCTTTTGCCTTTCTGTGCTGGTAAGGTATATCGCTCCAAAATCATCTATTGACATGGCAATCGGATCAGGTGCTAAAGAATCTGTAGCCCAAAGTGTCAGATTCAGGCCGTCTATGATTTGTGCGGCAGTATTTTCCCTGATTTCTTTCGATCTTTGTACTACTGTTGAAAGGTCTTCTTGTACTACTAAGGGCTCTTCAACAGGAACTTTAGGTTCACAAGAGAACATCATCACAGAAATTGCTAATACAGGAAGTAACTTTCGAAGTTTATTGGAAATACTCATTTAGAATTTTTTATAATGTAATTCAGACCCGTTATATTTTAGCCTATTCATTGTAGTTTTATGCTCTCATCTCAGGGCAGCAAACATATACCACTTTCTAGTGAATTGCTTTAAAGCTCTTTTAGCTTTTTCAGTCGTAGGACAAAATTAACAAATAATGCTTCATTCCAATTGATACCATTTTGCTAGGAATTGGATCAAATCAATCAATTATCGATCAATAAAGTACAGCTAGTGGCTAATTTCAGCGGCGTTTCGTATAAGTCTGACAAGTAATTTTGTACTTAAAATCTGAGTTCGATTAATATTACCCTAAAAACTCGTAACCGTCACTCAGAGGAGCTTTTATTGGAAAGTGCGGTAGGAAAGCGACGCGAGAATCCCCATGAGTAAGAGATTCTCACGGCTTCCACCCAAAGCCCAACTCAAAAGCCTCAGAATGACGAGTTTTTGGACAATTTTAGAATTGAATTCAGGATTATAATAAAGCTAAACCATAGCCCCAAGGAAATGTCAAAAGGAATATACAACGTACCCCAGCCCAAAAACGAACCAATTCTTTCTTACGCACCTGGCAGCAACGAAAAAACTGACCTCAAAGCACAGCTACAAGCTTACAAAGCTGAAGAAACTGACATTCCAATGTACATTGGGGGAAAAGAGGTTCGCACAAATAAAAAAATCCGTATATCTCCTCCCCATGAGCACAAGCACACGCTAGGGTATTTCAATGAAGGAGAGGCAAGTCATGTCAAAGAGGCAATTGATGCCGCTTTAGAAGCTAGAAAATCATGGGCAGAAATGTCTTGGGAACACCGTGCTGCCATTTTCCTAAAAGCAGCGGACTTGGTAGCTGGACCATACCGAGCAAAAATAAATGCTGCCACCATGCTCGGTCAGTCAAAAAATGCATTTCAAGCAGAAATTGATGCTGCTTGTGAATATATTGATTTTTTAAAGTTCAATGTGTCTTTTATGACTGAACTTTATGCCCAACAACCCCAATCAGCACCGGGAATGTGGAACCGGTTAGAGCACAGGCCGCTTGAAGGTTTCATTTTCGCCATTACGCCGTTCAACTTTACGTCTATTGCTGGCAACCTAGCCGGAGCTCCTGCACTAATGGGAAACACCGTGGTTTGGAAACCCGCTTACACGCAGGTTTATTCAGCGAAAGTGTTGATGGAAGTATTTAAGGAAGCGGGACTTCCCGACGGTGTGATCAACCTGATTTATGTGGATGGACCTGTGGCGGGTGAAGTAGTTTTCAATCACCCGGATTTTGCTGGACTACATTTCACCGGGAGTACAGGTGTTTTACAAAGCCTGTGGCGCACGATTGGAGAAAACATACACAAGTACAAAACCTATCCTAGAATCGTAGGAGAAACAGGAGGCAAGGATTTTATCGTAGCGCATAAATCCGCTGACGCGAAAGCTTTGGCTACCGCTATCGTACGTGGTGCATTTGAGTTTCAGGGGCAAAAATGCAGTGCCGCATCTCGTGCCTATATTCCTGACAATATATGGAATGAAGTGAAGGGTTCGATACTGGATGATTTGAAAGCCATAAAAATGGGAAGCCCAGAAGATTTTACCAATTTCTCCAATGCGGTAATTGACGAACGCTCATTCGATAAGATTGCAGGTTTCATTGATGACGCTAAAAATAATGACGAAGTAGAAATTATTGCAGGGGGTGGATACGACAAGTCCGAAGGATACTTTATAGAACCTACGGTAATCGTAACGAAAGACCCCATGTACAGAACCATGTGCGAGGAGATTTTCGGGCCGGTGATCACCATCTATGTCTATCCACATGACAACTTTGAAGCTATGCTGGAAATGGTTGACAACACCTCTCCGTATGCATTGACAGGAGCGGTATTTTCACAAGACCGATATGCCGCTGAGTTTGCCACCAAAAAACTGGTGAATGCAGCAGGTAACTTTTACATCAATGACAAACCTACAGGTGCTGTGGTAGGACAGCAGCCATTTGGTGGGGCCAGGGCATCCGGCACCAACGACAAAGCCGGATCTATCCTCAACCTGATAAGATGGGTAAGCCCGAGGACAATCAAAGAAACATTCGATCCTCCAAAAGATTTCAGGTATCCTTTTATGGGAGAGGAGTGATCTAAACAATTATTTAGGTCGTTTACTTGGGTTCTGTCTAGAATCAAAAAAAATGAAAAACGTGAGTCGGATTTAAGAAAACCTCCAAAAGTTAGTTTTTAAATACTACAGCTGCTCTTGTAAACTGATAACGATCACCAAATGAAAACTTTTGGAGGTTTGGGTCTCTGTTTTCCAGAAAGCGTTGCTTCAAACGTTTAGTCCAAAAAATGGTCATTTTAGACTTTTAAAAATTTCTGAATGAGGAATCAGGTTGTCTGGATCTTCTGATTCCAAAGAAGCCTCCAAAACCTCCGATTTTTCTTCTTGTGTCAACTTAGACCAAATTCCAGATTTAGAATCATGATCGCTAGATAGCATCTCGTACAAAGATTCCAAAAGTTGAGGATTTTCAATTCCATCAATTAAAGTATGCAGGTTTGTTTTGAGTTGCAGATCCACTAGTTTCAAATATGCATTCCTACCACTACCCCCCTTAGCCATGTAAATGCATTTAAAAATTTCACACTTTCCCTAGGCTTGTTCTGGGGTCTGTTAGGGTTAGTTGTGACACTAACGGATACCGCAACAAGTGCGGTAAGG
>CAXBNB010000159.1:0-7910 GCA_963976505.1 uncultured Reichenbachiellaceae bacterium | reverse complement strand
ATGGCTTTTAAAGCTTTGCCTAATTCACATTCAATGCACCTGGTACTCAATAATGGTATATTCTATGAGTTTATTCCTTTTAATGATCAAAATTTTGATGAAGAGGGTCAGTTGAAAGGGAATGTGATGACCCTCAAGATTGATGATATAGTAGAGGGAAAAGATTACGCGCTATTAATATCTACTAACGCAGGGGCTTGGAGGTACCTGATTGGTGATGTGATTAAGTTTGTATCAAAAGAAAGTTCAGAGATAGTAATAGTTGGGCGAACCAAACACTTTCTGAATTTGTGTGGTGAGCATCTTTCTGTGGAGAATATGAATCAGGCGATTCAAATGACCGCTCAGGAGATGAATGTCAATATTAAGGAGTTTTCAGTTGTAGGCGAGCGGTGTGATACGCTATTTGCTCACCGCTGGTACATTGGCACGGATGATCAGGTTGATGTGACTGTGTTGAAATCCATTTTGGATGCACACCTCAACGAACTCAATGATGATTACAGGGTCGAAAGAAAAGCTGCTCTCAAAGAAATATATGTGGAATTACTGCCTTCAAATGTTTTTTATGACTGGTTAAAATCACAAGGAAAACAGGGAGGTCAGCACAAGTTTCCCAGGGTTTTGATAGGCGATAAATTGACTAGCTGGAAATCATTCATTTTTAAATAGTAACTATAGGCATAGTATTCCACCTTCAAAAAAACTCTATTCATTAGACATAAAAAAAGTCGCTCCTTTTGGGAGCGACTTTTTAATCAAAAATCAACATTTTCTATTTTACCAAGGCTTTCCTGTTCCTTGAGATACCCAAGGTTTTGACCAAGCACTATTTTCGCCATCGGCCTGAGTATATTGAGTTGTTTCAAGCTTGCTCATTGCCGAAGAAGCATTGGCTTCATTCAAGGCAAGTTCATTGGTCATGTAATAAAACCTTACAGGCAAGGCCTGCCTTTTGGCAGATGGACCAGCGGTCAAGGCTGGTAATCCTGTCCTTCTAAAGTCGAACCAAGACTCAGCAGCGGAAGTCCAACTAGCGATCCACTTTTGTTCCATTATTTGCTTTTGAGTTCCATCATATGCCACACCTTCTCCACCAATATAGCTATCATACTGGTCAGAAACCTCCCAAGCTTCAAGTGAAGCTTTTACGCCAGCTTCATAATGGGTTTTGGCATCACCAGCAGAAGCTACGCCTGTTGCAGAAGCTTCAGCCAATATAAAATGTACTTCTGCAGCAGAAAGCAGTCTGGCTTTCAATAAACCTCCGCTTGCTTCAGTGTACATGCTATTTAGATATGATACATGTGGATTGTAGGACAATTGCCCAGGAGTTGGATTTATGTTGAAAGCAGAAGGTATGCTAGACCAGCTTGCAGGAATTCCTACATAATCAGGGTCTTCGTCGTATTGCATTCCAATAGGCACTGCGTCTGGATTTAAATACCTTACTCCGTCAACTATCTCGTCACGCCCAGATTCAAAACTAGCATCCACAACTATAGGTATTTCAACCTTTGCTGCCCAAAGTGCCAATCTTGGATCATCCAAGATCTGCATTGAATTGACCAAAGTAGCGCACATTTTCACCCTTCTATAGTTACTTCCATTTGTACCATCATAAACAGTATTGCCTGGCCATGAATCACTGTCGCCATTGCCTACATAGTCCATGGTGACATCATCGTCAGAAGAAGTGATAATAGGATATTGGCTGGCATTTCCTGCTATTTTTTCAATACCAGATTTGGCCAATGCAGGTTCTTTTTCTGAAATCCTCATGTAATACCTCAAAGCCAATGAATTGGCAAATTTTCTCCACTTGGCTGGATCTCCACCATAAATAACATCTGCAGATTCATAAATATCAGTGTATTCATTTTTGTTTTTGGAGAGCAAGGTGTTTGCTTCTTCCAATTCCGCAAGGATTCCCTTATAGATATCCCCTTGATTGTCAAATGCTGGTTGGATATTTTCCACTCCGCCCTGATCACCTTTTAATGCATTAGTATAGGGGGCATCTCCCCATATATCTGCAATTAAGCCAAAAACGTATGCATTTATAACTTTGGTTACTCCTTGGTGGAACTCTAAGTCTAACTCTATGGCTTTGTCTTGTACAAATTTATTATTTCTGAGTATGCCATAATAAGAAGTCCAGCTTTGGTCAGCCCAGTCATAGTTATTATGACCACTAAACCATGCATCCTTTTGCGTGTGTTGCATTACCCCTGCAATATCTCCAAATCCTAAAGAGGTTGTTAATTTTGCAGATTCAGTTAAAACTGTGCTAATCACCAAGTTGGGATTGGCTGTTTCTGGTGACACACCATTTGGGTTTTCATTCAATTCCTCAAGGTCTTTACATGAAAAAACCATGACCAATAATGAAATTGAAAATACTATTGATTTATATTTTAATATATTCATTTTTCTGAAATTTAGTTGTTCTTAAAATGTAAGACCTAATTTAAAACCAACTGGTATTACCCAAGGATTTATATTGTATCTCTCTATACCCTGTTTAAATTGGGTACCACTTCCCTGGGTTCCAGATTCTGGCTGGAATGCTCTTTCAGGATCTATACCTATACCAGCTTTTGTCCATAAAATAATATTTCGACTATATACCGAAATATTGGCTGATTGGATGCCAATACTCTTGAGAAAATCTTTTGGCAATTTATAAGTAAGGGAAATTTCTCTGAGTTTAATATAATCAGCATCAAAAGTAGCTGTTTTAGTAAAACTCCAAGGATAGTTGTCGGCATATGGAAGTATCTTTGTTCCTGCACCTCCCAGGTTTTCTGTGTAACCAATAATGTTCCCATCACCATCATACTGCGCAATTACACCAGGATTGAATACGCCATCATTTAGAGGTACGGTAAAGTTTGTGTCAAACCCGCCATATTCTTTTGTAGGGCCGCCGACAATATTGATTCCATCTTTAATCATGGCATCTTCATTTTCTACCAACCAATCTCTAAGTGCATCACCAGTTCTGTCTCCTGGATTGATCAACAAATCAAGAAACCTTTGTGATTTTAAATCTGATTCGCTATATCTATAGGTCTGAGAAACAAATTGACCTCCTTTTCTCCAGTCAAAGGTCATATTCAATGAGAATGACTTATATGTAAATGTTGATTGCATACCAGCAATAAAATCCGGGTTGAAATTACCAATTTTATTTTTGGTGTCATTGGCATTTATATCATTCCACGATCCATCACTGTCTAGCAATGGGTAGCCATAGTATGGTGAGTTTTTATCAGTAACTTTGACTAATTCCCTGTCATAGATATCGCCAATGGTTTCTCCTACATAGGTCCATGCACCGCCTTTGGCATCAGTCCAAAGCGTATATCTTTCTATACCTTCTGTCAACTCTATGATTTTAGTC
The DNA here is from genome assembly GCA_963976505.1 of uncultured Reichenbachiellaceae bacterium. Classification (GTDB taxonomy): domain Bacteria; phylum Bacteroidota; class Bacteroidia; order Cytophagales; family Cyclobacteriaceae; genus CAXBNB01. Next base: position 4,504 of record CAXBNB010000159.1, on the reverse strand, counting down.
CTGTTTCTAGAAACGTTTACACTGACATCCCATGAAAAACCATTACTCTTTTGTATTGGTGTTCCACCAATCATTAACTCCCAACCTTTACTCCTAATAAGCCCGGCATTGACATTCACTTTGTCATATCCTGATGAAGAAGGCAAACCGATACCACTTAAGATTTGGTTTTTATTATCGATTGTATAGTAAGTACCTTCAAATCTCAACCTATTGTTGAACATACCTAAGTCCAAGCCAAATTCGTAAGAATTAGCTATTTCAGGTTTTAAGTTTGGAGTCAATAACGTACCTGATACACCTAACCTGGAAACACCGTTCCATTGTCCGCTATTTCCTAAAGTAGGGTACAAGCTATATGGATTGGCATCATTTCCTACCTGAGCCCAACCACCACGTAGTTTCAACATGTTGACATTGCTTCCCATGTCAAACATTTCGTTAGCCAATACACTCAAAGACAGAGATGGGTAGAAGTATGAATTATTCGCTTTTGGCAATGTGCTTGACCAGTCATTTCTCGCTGTTATATCAAGATAGACTATGTCGTTGTATGATAAGTTGGCAATACCATAAGCACTATTAATGGCTCTTTGGTACATGTTACTTGAATATTGCAGAGACGAAGAAGGAATATTACTCAAAGTGAAAACACCTGGGACAACCAATCCTGCTCCTGAACTAGAATTGAGTACATTGTTTCCGTTGTTGTACCTGGCATTACCGCCTGCAGATATTGATAAACCAAAGTCGCCAAAGTTTTTGCTATAAGTTGCAAGAATATCTGTATTACGCTCATAGCTCAAGATATTGGTTACGCCAAATATTCCATTTTCTGACTTAGTGTAACTATTCGCTCCTTTTGTTTGTCTGATTTCATTGTAATAATCCAATGTGTAGGTTCCAGTAATGGACAGTTCAGGAGTAATCTGATAATCTGCTTTTAAGTTTCCAAATACCCTGTCTCTTTCGTAACTGTTGTTAATCTCGTAAGCCAAAAAGTAAGGATTATTAAAGTCGCCAATGGACTGAGATCTTTGCTGTAGCCCTTCCTGACCTGGCATCCAGTAATCTTTCAATTCATTGATATTGATATGTGGGGAAACATCAAATGCTGCTTGCAGTGGATTAGTTCCCCTGTTTCCTGCGGGTCTGTTGTTTGACCAGGTGCGGTTAATATTTATATTACTGCTTATAGTTAACTTCTTGGTGGCTTTCGCTGATGAAGATAAAGTCAAGTTGTTTCTAAATAAGTCAGAATTTGGGATAAGCCCCCTGCTAGACATATTTGTAAAGCCCAAACGATAAGTCATCACATCGTTACCATTGGAAATAGCAACACCATTGGTAGATGTTATTCCTGTTTGTACAAAATCTGCCATATTGTTTGGGTAGGATACCAATTCAGTTGGTATAGGGTTTCCATTTTCATCCAAAGGGCTGTTCCACTGAATGGCTTTATAGCCTTTATCCAATTCAGGGCCAGCGCCTCCAGAAGAACCTTCATCAATAATTAATTGACCTCCTGGGTATGGGTTGTTGTCAGGAGTATATGGTTGCACACCAGTGGCAAATTTTGAATGCATGTCCAAATACTTGTAAGGATTGTCAAAAACAGTGCTTGAACTCAGAGATACTTGCATTCCCTGTCCTTTTTTTCCAGATTTTGTTGTGATTAAAACCACACCATTTCCTGCCCTAGAGCCATACAAGGCCGCAGCTGAAGGTCCTTTCAATATGGATACGCTTGCAATATCTGATGGATTCAAATCCGATATCGCATTTCCGTAATCTACGGGGTTTCCATTTCCCATTTGAGACACATTGTTCAGCGTATTTGCTACTGGTACTCCATCAACTACAAACAGCGGTTGGTTGTCTGTACTTAATGAAGAAGCACCCCTGATAACCATACTTACAGAAGAACCAGCTCCACCAGTTTGACTAATAGTAACACCTGACACTTTTCCAGCCATAGAGCTCAACACATTTTCCTGTGCAACTCTGTCCATCTCTTTGCCATCTACTTTTCCGACAGAAAAACCCAACGATCTTTCTTCTCGCTTGATGCCTAGTGCTGTAACCACTACTTCGCTTAGTTCTGAGATGTTCTCAGACAATGCAACGTCAATTACCTTTAGGTTTCCGACAGTTACCTCTTGGGCATTGTATCCCACAAATGAAAATACTAAGACTGTATTTTCTCCTGCAACTTCTAAACTATAGCTGCCATTGATGTCAGTAATAGTGCCTGACTGCTCCCCTTTTACTATTACGTTTACACCAGGAATTCCTTCTCCATCAACGGAGCTGGTTACTTTTCCTGATACGGCAATGTCCCGCAGGCCATCAGCCATAGCCGATGGTAGCAATGCAATCAGTAAACCCAGAGTCACCATGGTGAAAATGGGAGATACTAATTTTTTACATAAGTATTTGTATTTCATAATTTTGATTGTTTGTTTAAAAACTTGTTCATTTAATCATTCTAAAATTCGATATCATTAGCATTCTGCATTCAGCATTCCAGTTTGTTACAGTTGAATTTAGCTTGCTCATTATGAATATTATTAGTGTTGTTTATTTTAGCTTCAAAGCCCTACTCGAAATCATGAGATGCTTTTTTTCTAACACCTCAAGAGTATTCTTTGGATGAAAAAAGATGTAATAAATTCATTTCTGTAAGTTTTAGTTTTCTCATATTTAATTATTTATGTTAAAAATCTGTTTTTATAATCATTGTTTCAGGTTGAAGAAAAGTTGCCAGTTGAGGTGGTGTTTTAATTCATAAATTCTTATTTCAACTAGATGTTTTTTTAATAATTACAAAATCAATCATCGAAGACTTATCAGTATTAGACCTTGTAAAAAGCCTTACCATATTATAGGTGTTGTAGATTGTATTTTGAGACATCTCCATCTTCTAGGGCATTTTTTTCAATAACATTAACGAAAATACAATATATATGGAACACCATAATTCAGAATATGGGCGTATTATTATGGTATATTGACTTTTTTTGAAAAGTTGTAATATCTTAACATAAGTGAATGAAATGACTCAATTTTTTAACACATTAATAAAGAGTCTGACATGTTTTATTAATATTTTAATCATAAAATGCATCAGAATGGGGGACATAGATTTATCAAATAGCTGTTGTTTATAGATTGGCCTGGAAGTCAATGAATAGTCGATGTTGTGGGGTGGTTCAAGTCAGTTTCTAGAATATGGTACGTCAAATATTCGAACATTTAGAGTTAGGTGTGATTTATGTTTTTTTTATCTAACAAATCTGATGTTGATAAAAAGTTGATTGATGGTATGGAATATTTAATTATTTAAGAATAGTATTATGGGGTTATTAAATACATATATTAAATATTTAAATGAATCTGAATTGAATGTTGCACATGCTTGTATAGGTGTCTAAATAACAGAGCTTCGGATGTGAATTTGCAAATCCTAGAGAGTTTGATTTTTTCCGAATATAAAATGCTTTGAAGGCTCTTGGTTTTGATTCAAAATCGCAGGATTTGTCTACTATTGACCTTGTTAGATGTCGTCTACAGTACATTATGAATAAGTAGTTCTTTGCACTTGAATAAATGAGCCAATATAGCATTACAAACTGCCTATATTCTGAAGAATAGTGAGTAATATTAATTGTATTTTCGTTAAATTTAAGAGCAATAAAATTATGTCACTCTATTAGGTAATAGAGGATTTCCTTCAGATTGTGATTTCAATTTGAAGTTTTAATAAACTAAAACTATTAATTCAATAACTTTTAACTAAACACATTACCATGAAGAAACATCGACTAAAGCATTTTTGTTTTCTCATTTTTATTTCACTACTGATCTATTCATGTGGTGAGGATGAAAAATTAGAATTCCCTACGTCAGCTCAGATTTTTTACTCCCTCAGTGACGATCCTGATGAGGTAAGAAAAGTAGCATTTACTGCTATTACACATAGTGCCGATACCTACTCATGGGATTTTGGAGACGGCACTACCAGTACAGAGTCTAGTGTTGTACATGAATACAGTGATGGTGGCTACTATACTGTATCACTTACTGTAACGGGAAGCTCCGGTACGGACAGTGAGGAAGTTGACCTTGCCATTGATCTTACACCTTATGTATTGTTAACTGGAGGCCCTACCAATACAACAGGAAAGAAATGGAAACTCTCAGCAGGACATGCAGCTGGTGGTAACTATTTCGGTAACTCTGATGCCGCTCTTTCCTTGTTTGATGGCACTCCTAAGCCGCTTCCTGATGGTATTTTTGCCACTCAATTTGGAATGGGTAAAGTTTACGACGATGAATTCACTTTTCATTTTGATGGAACATATGAAATAGATACCAAAGACGATCAGGCCGTATTTTCAGGATATGTTTACCAGTTACTAACTGGTGGAACTGTAGTAAATGACAATGGTAAAGATTTTGACCTTATTATAGCTTCATATACTCCTGACGCAAGCGCAACTTT
>CAXBNB010000158.1:0-7913 GCA_963976505.1 uncultured Reichenbachiellaceae bacterium | reverse complement strand
CTCCTCCTGAAGACTTTCCTTTTACCGTTGTAGTGGAGAAGTTTGTCCGGAAGTAATGCTTAAATTAGAATTGCTTACCGACCAGTTGTATGATCCTGACAGGGTGGAGGAGCTAAGCGTGAAATTGCTGTATTGGTTGTTGCAAACCAAATTACCACCACTTATGATGAGATCGTTGGTTGCACCGTAGCTGCCATCCATTTTTTGGTAATTAAAGGCTGTCTGACCAGATCTGTGCATGGCGAAAAAGTGAACCGCATTGTTTACTCCAAATATGTAATCACTATCTGTAGTTGTTTCAATTGGGTTAAATGCGCTAACGACATCATCTGGTACCTCGTAAACCCTTGAGATGAAATTACTGCCAAATAAATATGTAGTTTGAATATTGCTGTTTTTGATGTTATCTAAATCCATATTATAGTAGGTCACCCATTGCAAATGATTGGCATTGTCAAAATTTGGAATATTATTGATTTGGCTAGAAGACTCAATGCCTGGTGCGATAAATGCGATAGCATTGCTTCCCCTCTCGCTGACATATTGGTTCAATTTAGGATTACCAGGTGTTACACCGAGATTTTCCGACGCTCCAGTTACAACACAAATAATCTTTCCTTTCAGGTCATTCATCAGCGGCCAATTATTGGCCTGGGCAGCTGCCCTAACAGTTGAGAAATTGCCTTTCAAATCACTTGGAGTGAAGAGTTTATTGCCGAATGTACTGCTTAAAAGGTAGTCAAAGTCTGAAGTACTTCTACCTGATGAACTGTCCCAACCACTCTTTGCGTCTAAAAAAAGTGTAATTACTTCATGATTTGGATTATCATTACTCCATTCTATCACATCATCCAGACAGATATCGAAGTGATCATCCCCAGTGCCGCAATTATTATGATTGCCATTAAATAAATCAGCATGTCGTACTTCCCATCTGCTATACGTCCCTGAACCATGAAAGTCTATCTCAATGCTTTGGGTGGTGTTCAATGCATCTTTGAGGGTTCGAAATTGGAATTCCTCATAACTATTATGCCCTGCTTTCCGGTACACTTCATTGTATTTGGAGCAGCTTATTTCATTGCTGTAATCAAAGGAAGCACCGTAAGCTGCATAGGAAGTGGTAACATTTCCATTATAAGTACTTTTAAAACGGTAAAGATTTATCCCATCATCTCCTGTACTTCCTGTTAACGGATTGTTGTCTTCTAAGGCATAAATCCTATAACTACTTACAGTATAGAGATATTCATTCCATTGCTGGGTATCAATAGTGACCCAGTTGGGATTGGAATTGGTAAACCTTTGTAGTTCTATGGTATATTGGCTGGTAATAGGGCTTACAATGCACTCTACGCTAAAAGAAGTGACCGCATGACCTGGGGAAGATCCTATGGCTTGTACATTTACAAACTGGGCTTGTCCATAAGTAGATTGTACACTTATTAAAAAAATGGAGGACAGAAATAGTGAGATTAGTTTTATGAAATATTTCATATGAATTTGATTGGTTACCAATTTTTTACACGAAATTTTAATATGATTAAGGAGGTATAGAAAAAAAAGTCATTTGTTTCGTCCTTTCCCATACTCAGTTGAAATCCATATTGCAATTTTTTGTCACCTGCAAAAAAACCAAATCGTACAGCGGTATTGATCTGCCCTTTTTCTTCGTCTAACGAAATTTGCGCTCTGGTTATGCCAAAAAGCATTTGCCAATTAGAATTGGGTTTATATGAGATATTTGGGGTTAAATAAAAAATTTCCGAGAACCCAGCTCCACTTCTTCGATTTGCAGGAGCGTCAAATGAATAATTTATTCCAAATCCTGCACCAGCATCAACACCTACAAAAAAATCTTTATACACTCTTTTTTTGTAGCCCACACCAATTCCTAAAAACTGTACATCCAGTGTAAGTTGATTGTTGAAGTTTTCAGAGCCATCATTCCTGCTGTGCAGAAAATTGTATCCGGGTTTACTATTGTTTTGATTAGGATTTTCATCGCCTTCTCCAGAATCTCCAAAAACGGGAGCAGACAAAATGGCGAAAAGCAATACGTACAAGTATTTTGAATGTGATTTTTTCATGTATAGATTACCCTATCAGAGTATAAATAGGTCTTTATTGCTTAATTGTAGCTATAAATATAGTAAAAGAAATAAATATACTAAGTGATTTTATGAAAATTTAAAGGAGGGGTAATGAAAACAAAACACCCTGATTAGGAGGGAGTACTATAGAAATAAGTTAAATGGTTTGTGGTGACTGTCGCATAAGCTTTCCTAAACTTTCAAAGTTTAGGAAAGCTACTTGAACTCATTTACTCGATCAATAAATGTTTTTTATCCACATGTCCATTTACCAGCACATGGACAAAATAGCTGCCTGGTTTCAGCGAAGAGGTATTTATTTTCATGTCACCATCAGAAAGTCACCATTACTTGACAATAGCTTTGTTTGAGCACTGTTATAAATGTCTACTTGTACAGGTATGTTTGCTTGTGTTGGCAATGTACCAGATGCATTACTCTTTTCGGAGGCATTTCCGTTGCTTTTTGAAAAACTTATACTGAGTTCTTCAGATGAAGGATTGGGAGCCATTGAGTAGTAATAACCACCACAATTATCGTCAACATCAGCAGTGATGCTTTTCCAACTACTCCATCCACAGCTGTTGTGTGCTCTTAGTTTAATGGTTTCGGTAGTTGGCGGTGGATTCTCATAATACTCTATCTCGACGTAGCGCATATCTATCGATCCCCCATAATCCTCATAAATATCCCAATCATAGGAGTATGGTATGTCCCACTCATATTCATCTATTCCGATTGCAGCACCACTAGCACCATCATATTCGGCATCTGCCGTGGTGTAGTTACAAGCCATTATTTCATGTGGCCCACCAGAATTTGTGGCAAAGAAATCTAGTTTGGTGTAGTCTGGTTTGCCCACAAAAATGTTTTTTGTTCTTGAGTATGAACACCCGCCATTTGACAAGGTAGTAGTAAGGACTACATTACCTCCTCCTGAAGACTTTCCTTTTACCGTTGTAGTGGAGGAAGTTTGTCCGGAAGTAATGCTTAAATTAGAATTGCTTACCGACCAGTTATATGATCCGGACAGGGTGGAGGAGCTAAGCGTGAAATTGCTGTATTGGTTGTTGCAAACTAGATCTCCGCCACTGATGGTGATGTCATTTGTTGCACCATAGCTGCCATCCATTTTACCATTGTTGAATTCTGTCTGTCCTGTCTTATGCATAGCAATAAACTGAGTTTTTTTACTAATATCCCAAATGTAATCACTGTTTGTTGTTTCTTCATAGCCACCTAATGTACCCACTTCATAAACTCGAGTGACAAAGTTGTTGTCGAATATTGTTATAGGTTTAATGGGTTCATCTTCTATTTTATCCATATTCATATTGTAAAATACCACCCACTTCAAATTACTTGAATTGTCAAAATCAGTAATGCTACTGATTTCCGATGAGTATGCAATACCGGGAGCGATAAATGCCTTGGCATTATTTCCTCGTTCACTTACATACTGGTTTAATTTCGGATTTCCAGGGGTTGTATCGAGATTTTCCGATGCGCCAGTAAGTACACAAATAACCTTTCCTTTCAGGTCATTCATCAGTGGCCAATTATTGGCCTGGGCAGCTGCTCGAACAGTTGAGAAAGTACCCTTCAAGTCACTTGGGGTGAAAAGCTTATTGCCAAATGTACTGCTTAAAAGATTGTCAAAATCAGATGTACTTCGTCCAGTAGAACTATTCCATCCACTTTTTGCATCCAAAAAAAGTGTAATTACTTCATGATTAGGGTTGTCATTGCTCCATTCTATGACATCATCCAGGCAGATGTCAAAGTGGTCGTCTCCAGTGCCACAATTATTATGGTTGCCATCAAACAAATTGGCGTGTCTAACTTCCCACCTGCCATTTGTTCCAGAGCCATGAAAGTCAATTTCAATGCTCTGTGTTGTATTTAATGCCTCTTCCAAGGTTAGAAATTCGCTAATTTCATAACTATTATGCCCCGCTTTTCTATAAACGTCATTGTATTTTGCACAGTCTATTTCGTTGCTGTAATCGTACGAACTGGTCGTAAAAGTATGCCATACTATTGTTACGCTGTTCCATGTGCTCCTAAAGCGATAGGTATTTATTCCATTATCTCCAGCCCCGGGGTTTGCACCTGTTGACGGGTTGCTGTCTTGAAACTGGTATGTAATGGCAGATGGAACAGAAGGAGATATAGCCACAATATCCCCTCTCGATTTGGTTTGTATGGTAGTCCATGAAGAGCCAATACCTCGTTGCAATTCGATTGTGTAATTGTCATTACCCACAGCAGATAACTCCAAAACCTCCAAATTTAAAGTAAATGAAGTGATGGAGTGTCCCGGCGAAGTACCAATAGTTTCGACTCCTACAAGAGAAAATTGTCCTTGAGCAAGTTTTGAGTTCAGAATAAGAATTGAAATAAATAAAGTCAGAGTTAATTTTGATAGAGTTTTCATTAGTGTAAATTATTTAAAAGGTTGCTACTTGGGGTTACCCTAACTAAACTCATGGTTATGAGAATAGAGGTAATACGTAATGATATTTGTTTTAATAAAGCGATTCGATTATTTTGCTTACCAATTTTTTAGTGGAATTTTTAAAATCATCAAGGAGCTATAGAAAAAAGAGCTATTTCTTTCATCTTTCCCCGTACTAAGCTGAAACCCATATTGTAATTTTTCACCACCTACAAAAAAACCAAATCGCACAGCATTATTAATCTTTCCCTCCCCATCCCCATAAATTCCGTATAACGCAATTAGATTTCTAGTAATGCCGAAAAGAAATAGCCAATGAGAATTTGGTTTATAGGAGATATTAGGGGTTAAATAAATAATCTCCAAGATTCCAGATCCACTTATTTGATAAGCAGGAGAGTCAAACGAATAATTTATGGCAACTCCTGCACCAGTATCAACACCTAAAAAAAAATCCTTATACACTCTTTTTTTGTACCCCACACCAATTCCTAAAAACTGTACATCGAGTGTAAGTTGATTGTTGAAGTTTTCAGAGCCATCATTCCTGCTGTGTAGAAAATCATAACCGAGCTTACTATTGTTTTGATTAGGATTTTTATCGCCTTCTCCCGAATTTCCAAAAACAGAAGTAGAAAAAAATGTGAAAAGAAATAAATATAAGTATTTAGTGTGTGATTTTTTCATGTATAAGTTACTCTGTTTTAGAATAAAAATACTTTTATTATTTAATAGTAGCTATAAATACAATTAAATAAATCACACTTTGTAAGTGATTTTATAATAATTTAATAGACAGGTAATAGAAACAAAACATCCCAAATAGGTGAGGATACTAAAGAAATATGTTAGATGGTTTATGGTGACTGTCTCCTAAGCTTTCCTAAACTTCCAAAGTTTAGGAAAGCTATGCATATCATTAATAAGGTATATGCGAAACTAATTTTGGTTACAATATCTGTCTTAAGTATTTTAGAGAATCAATAACTTTTACATTTTCGTTTTATCCCATACTACTATGAAAGCCTTCTCCATTTTTTGCTCTTTGGTATTTGTCAGCATATTGTGTTTGGGGCAAGCCAATTACGATGAAGTCAATGTTCCAAAATACACTTTGCCTTCATTGATGGTTTCTCAGGAGGGAAAAAAAATTAGTAATATAGACGACTGGCAAAATATACGCAGGCCTGAGTTGCTGTCTCTTTTTGAACAAAATGTATATGGCAAGATTCCGGACTTTAAATACGAGATGGATTTTAAAGTTGGGAAGGCAGATAAGAAGGCATTGTCAGGTAAAGCTTATGCCAAAGAAGTCGTGGTAAGCTTTTACAATGACAAAGACACGGTGAAGATGAGCATCATGATCTTTTTGCCAGCTAAAAGTAAAAAAGCTGTTCCTCTTATTCTTGGGTACAACTTCTATGGCAATCAAAGTATCCATGAGTATCCTGAGATTTCAGTTTCGGAAAGTTATGTAAACAACAGCTCCAAATTTGGAATAACGAATAACAAGGTTGATGAATCCAGCCGAGGAATGAGATACAATAGGTGGCCAGTAGAGAAAATACTTGAACGAGGCTATGGACTGGCAGTTATTCACTATGCCGATGTTGATCCAGACTTTGATGATGGATTTAAGAACGGCATCCACCGATTGGTAGATGAAGCGTCAGCTAAAAACTGGCCGTCTATTTCCGCCTGGTCATGGGGACTCTCACGAGCTTTGGACTATTTCGAAACGGATGCTAAAATTGATGAAAAGAGAATTGCCGTGTTTGGCCATTCTAGGTTAGGAAAGACATCACTTTGGACAGGAGCGTTGGATCAGAGGTTTGCTCTGGTTATATCGAACGACTCTGGTTGTGGAGGTGCAGCATTGTCCAGAAGGCAGTTTGGCGAAAGTGTTCAGAGAATTAACACCTCTTTTCCACATTGGTTCAATGGTAAATTCAAAGAATACAACAACAATGAAGCAAACTTACCCATCGATCAGCACATGCTCATTGCGTTGATGGCGCCACGACCTGTATATGTAGCCAGCGCGGTAGATGACAGGTGGGCAGACCCTAGAGGTGAATTTCTTTCAATATATCATGCCAGTGAAGCCTACAAGCTATACGGTGGAAAGGGGATGACTTCTGACGAAATGCCGGAAATAGATTCTCCGGTAATCAGAGGCAAGCAGGCTTATCACATTCGTACTGGTGGGCATGATGTAACGTTATTTGATTGGGAAAAGTACATGGATTTTGCAGATATCCATTTTAAAAAATCCTAAGCATCATTGCTGAACATTCAATTCAAACTACTGTACGCCTTCTTGTAATTCATGGGATTAGTACCCGTCATTTCTTTGAACTTTCGATTGAAATGGGATAAAGTCTGGTAGCCACATTCATAAGCGATCTGAGTAATAGAGGCATCTTTATTAAGTAACAATTTGCAGGCTTGACCTATACGCAACTCCGTAACAAAATCAGAAAAGGTTTTGTTTGTTCTTGCTTTAAAGTACCTACTAAAAGAGGTAGGTGATAGGTTGGCAAGAGAGGCCGCATCATTCAACAATATATTTCCCCTGTAATTGTTGGGAATGAAATCGTGAACCTTGCGCATGCGTTCAGAGTCAGAGTCGGTGACAGTATTGAGGTAGCCAGCTTTGTTGATGTATTTTACTTCTGTAGAATTGGCTAATATGTTTAGAGTTTGCAGCAATGTCAATACGCCATCAAACCCATCTAGTTTGAGCAAACTCTTCATTTTTTTCAATATAAAGTCTTTGGTATGTCCTGCTACTTCCAAACCCCTGTTTGCTCGTAGAAATAGTTCCCTAATGCCGCTCATTTCTTCTTTATTCAGAAAAGCATCTCCCATAAAGTTGTCTGAGAAATAGATGACAATGCCATGGGTTTGTAGGTCATGGTTTTCGAAATAAATTTCATCACTTCTCCAAACGTGTGGAAGGTTTGAGCCGGTAAAAACCATGTCTCCTGCTTCAAAATGGCTGATGTTATTGCCAACAAATCGAGTGCCTGACCCTTTCAGTACCACAAAGAGTTGGTATTCTCTATGAAAGTGCCAATTGGGATCAAAATAAGCGTCCTTCAACTCTTGGATGAGAAAAGTTTTGGATTCTGGGATAGCAGATTTTTGTATTGGCTGTTTCATTTTGTGACGAATATAACTAACAAAACACTATATCTATATTAATGTGGTATAAAACAGTCAATGTTGGCAATAATAAAGAAAGGTATATACGTGAATGTTGTGCTATTTTGTAATATGCTATACACATAATCATTACTCAATGAAACAAATCATCTTAAAATTCAAAATAATGAATACATCTATTAGGATGTATTTTC
>CAXBNB010000157.1:0-7921 GCA_963976505.1 uncultured Reichenbachiellaceae bacterium | reverse complement strand
AATAAAATTTCAGCAATAAAATCGGTATATGAACTGTAGTAATAATAAGAATCTAAAAAGAGGCGATCAAACAACTGGCCTTTATAACCTACTTCCCAAGTACTGATCTTTTCTGTCTTAAATTCTTTGAAATCATAAGCTTGAAGGTTATCTACATTGTTTGCAGCAACAGCATTATCTACATCCTGACGAAGGTAAACCGGATTGGATTCCATGTGATACTTGTCAATACCAATTTGATTGCTCCCAACCAATCTTCTCACAACCACATCCAAATCTATAAATTGATCTTGAGCAGTTGGGTTTCTAAATCCTTTCTGAAAAGAGGCCCTAAAGTTATGATTCAGATTTGGTGAAAAAACTGCTGAGAATCTTGGAGAAAACTGACTCGCAAAATTTTCATTTTTATCGTACCTTAAAGAAGTAGATAGTTTCAATTTATCATCAGCCAAAGCCTTTGAAGCCTGCACGAATGCACCATATTCAGCCCAACCAACTTCGTCTCCATTTTCATCCAACAAAAACAAGGTTTTTTCAGAATTCAAACTGTATCTCCTATAATTTGCTCCTACAACCAAATCAACTGCATCAATTTGCTTGGAGAAGTTATACATTCCTTCATAGTGCATCATACTGGATTTATCCAGAAACTTAGCACCAGCAGAAAGTCCATTAATTGCCTCACTTCTTACATCTGAAACTAGGTTGTTAAAAGCTGTTGAGCCCGGAAGTGACTGTTGTGAATTGGCATAAGCTCGTGCTCCGGCATGAGCCTGCTCCTCTGTAACAGGATTGGATCCCGTTCTTGCTCCAACAAAAGCACCAAGGTAGTTGCTGTAATACCCGTCACGAAGGTTGACTATAGTCGCTAAAGTATTTGCAGCATAACTGTCTCCTGCATCTTCCTGCGTTTTATAAGCCCTAACATAAAAATTTGACCCTTTCACTTCTGCTTTGGCGGTCCAAATCTTGAATCCATCTAGTACAAACCTATCATTAGCTGTATAGACCGTACTTCCTGAGCCCCAATTTCCTTGCACAAAGGCTTCTATTTCATCATTAATTCTATAATGAAGTGCAGCATTAAATTTAAGACTTTCAGTTGTGTTGTCTACAAAGCTGGATTCAGTAAAACCCCTAGGCGTAAATACATCATTTGGTATTAACGTCCTCACCGCAGCTAGCTGACCTGCAGTAGCTATATCTGAAGCTGATGCTCCAGGAGCAGATCCTGCTGCTATTGCCCTATCGGCAACTTGAGTTCCTAGGTTAAAACCGGCATTTCCATATACGTTTACTCCATCGTAAGCCATATTTGCTGCACGATTTACCGCATAGTCATTTTCTTGTCTTTCTAACGCAGGATTGTTTCTATCTCGATAATCCACGGCCATATAATCCTGTGCATTTAAAAAAGATGCATTTACTTTAAAAGCAAACTTGTTGTTAAATGCTTTGGCATACCTGATAGAAAAATCCTTGTACAGAGAAGCTTCATGATCTCTGCCGTCCGCATGGGTTACTCCCAATTTGGCAGAAGCACTTAATCCTTGGTATTCGAAAGGACTTTTGCTATTCATCAACAAAATGCCGTTTAGTGCGTTCGGACCATAAAGGGCAGAAGCTGCACCTGGCATCAATTCCACACTTTCCAAATCCAAATCTGAAATTCCTACGACATTACCCACTGAAAAATTCAGTCCAGGTGCCTGATTGTCTATGCCGTCTATCAGCTGTACCATTCTGGTATTGCCATTGGCACTAAACCCACGAGTGTTCACTGACTTAAAAGTAAGGCTTTGCGCACTCATATCTACTCCTTTGAAATTTGCCAAAGCATCGTAAAAACTTGCTGTTGGTGCATCTCGAATCGCCAAAATATCCATTTTTTCAATAGATACTGGAGATTGCATGATCGACTCTTCTACTCTCGAGGCGGATACTACCACTTCTTGACCGAGAATTGCGTTCTCTTCTAAAGTGACATCTAATCCACTGACTTGTGAGTCATTGATCTCTATTTCCTGGCTGGAATAACCAACCATCGAAAAAACCAATGTGAGTGGAGGAGAGGATTCTACATTCAGGGAAAATGTTCCATCTGTTCCTGAAATCGTTCCTAATACTTTCCCCTTTACTAGAATGTTGACCCCTAGTAAGGATTCTTGGGTGTTGCTGTCCTTGACACTTCCCGAGATGCTCGTTTGTGACATTGCCTGGGTGTAAGCAAAAATCATCAAGCATAACATGAGCGTCTTAGTAAATAATTTACTCATACATTTTTTCATTTTTTAAGTAATTTGTTTTAGTTAAAAATATTTCAACAAGAAATATTTAAGGGATAATATTACTTAAAAAATCACAAAATAAGAGGGTAATATTACAATATGTTCAAAAAAAGCTCATTCTTTATTAGGATTATTGAATTTTTAAATATTCGACCAATTTTTCACATAGGTTTTTAATCTCTTCAGACATAAATTCGTCACCAGTTGAGTTCAGGACGGTATTTGAAGCGGCACCAAGCATGTTGACATAAAACCTTTTCATTTCCTCGGTATTCATATCCTTAGTCCATAAGTCCAATGACAAAGAATCCTGCTGCTCTGGGTCCCAAATAGAAATAGAAACCGCTTTAGACTCCTGCCAGTCTTTACTTGGATGGTCGTCTGCTTGCCATCTTATTTTTTCAGGAATGTTACTTTCATCTAGACTTACTTCTACATTAATATTAGACTTCTTCATTTATTTTTCTTTAAGATACTATATCACCCAATCATGTGGATGGTATTAATCCGCAAAGTTAGAAGTTTATCATTACAGGAAAAACAATATAGTCATTGATGAAAAGTGAATCCACCTAAATAAAATCAATCTTCTACCTGATATAGCAATTCCTTATTTAAGAAGTCGTAGAGTGTGAGTCTTCTTAATTCAAAATATGCAGTCCAAAAAGCCCTGAGTGCTGACAGATAGCTTCTTTTCTTCTCATCTTTTTCTTTGAGTGCAATGTTGAGGTTGGTGATGTCATTTTTACCAATCAAATACCGGTTTTGGGTCACATCATATCTTTCTTGAGCTACTTCATCAGATTTCTTTGCAATCACTACTTGCGCTCTCAATACTTCAAACCGACTTACATTAGTTATGATTTCCTGTTCAAAATTTTGAAGGCCTTGGGCTAAAGTGTACTCGCTGAGTTGCTGTTGTGCAAGCGCAATTTGCACCCTCGACTTACTTCTTCCCCAATCCAATATTGGAACATAAAGAGATACATTCACACGCTGTTGATCGTTGGGATCAGAGTATGAATCACTAAAAGTCGTTCCCGCTTTATTCAAACCAAAAGAGGCATTTAAATCTGTTTGGAATCGTTGAGATCTCGCCCTATCCACTTCCCGTTTCGCTTCTAGCTTATTTCTTTCAAAAGCAATATAATCCGCCCTGTTTTGTTTCGCATAAAGTATGGCCTGTTCTAGGGGAATATCAAATTCAGGAAGTTCCTGAGGTGATAATAATTCTAACTCACTATTCGCTCCTCCTTGCAACCCGATATAGCTGGTCAATCTCAATTTGGTGGTTTTCATGTCCAAACTTGCTTGAGTCACGCCTTGGCGTGATGTCAGTAATTGAAGTTCTACTTGCAGCAATTCATCTCTGGACGAGGTACCGATGTTGTACCTTCCTTGCTGAATATTGTATATTGTATCGTTATTGGCCAGGTTGTATTTTGCAATTTGCAAATCTATCTGAGCAGTTAGGTAGTCAAAATACAACTCTGTGGCCCGCTGAGAAATGGCCTCCATTTCTTCAACATACGACCTTCTGGATTCTTCATACCTCAAAGGTTCAGTTTGTTTGTCCCATTTCAATTCGTTGAATCCAAATATAGGTTGGTTCAGTCTGATATTGAATATCGTATTGTTAAACCTTTTTGAGTCAAATGTGAGGTCTCTAAATTGATTGACAGTACTGTTGATACTGACAGTACCACCGGTAGCAGCTATAGGCTGCCGAAGACCCAAGCTCAATGATGAGGACAACTGTTCTCTTGGTTGATATACAATTTCTCCATTGTCCAACCTGTTTTCATTAAAATCTCTATTGTACCCAGGAAGGTCACCTGAAAGGTATAAACCTGGATTATAGTTCGATTTAAATTGTCGGAATGACCAATATCGGGTCTCTTTTCGAGTCTCTTCAATTTTAGCCGAAGGAGACTGGTCTTTAGCCATTTCTATTACATCATTAAGAGATAATTTCAGATTCTGCGCACTTACGTTAAGTGCTATAAACATAAGTACACATGCAATTTTTAAATGCTTATTCATATCGTAGAGATTGGATTGGGTCTTGCATTGCAGCTTTTCTGGCGGGAGCGATTCCGAAAATCAAACCTACCGATGCTGCTACACCAAATGATAATAAGATTGAACTAATTGTAATTACAGTAGGAATTCCTGCCAAGGTGCTGACCAATAAAGCAAATGTTACACCAAGAATGACGCCTATGACCCCACCGGTAATGCTGATCATCATAGCTTCAAACAAGAACTGATTGACTATATCTTGTTTCTTGGCACCCATCGACATCCGCAAACCTATTTCTTTGATTCGTTCCATTACAGAAGCCAACATGATATTCATAATTCCTATACCTCCCACAAGCAAGCTGATGCCGGCAATAGCTCCCAATACATAATTGAAGATGTCATTGGTTCTCTGTTGTTGTTTGAGTAGCAGTTCCGGTATTTCTATTTCATAGTCAATAGTTTCATAGTGCCTACGCTTCAGTAGTCTATTGATAATCTCTGCCATTGGAGTTAGCATTTCAGTCTGGCCAACTTGAATTACCAATTTGTCCAACTGGTGGTAATTCTTACTCTTAGCAGATTCATCATCTGACGACTGCCTATTGGCCGCTCTATTGGCTTCCATCAGCATTTGGTCGGTAATAATTGCCCTATTTTCAAAACGAATAAGTACCGTTTGCAAAGGAGCATAAACATCCATATTAAAATCTCGAATGCCTAGATTCTGGATACTATTAGAAGAGATGTCTCGTCGTTCTAAAATGCCAATTACTTTGAGCCAATTGTTGCCACACTTTAGGTACTTCCCAATAGGATCTTCAAAAGGGAAAAATTTTGATTTTATGGAGTATCCAATGATACAGACAGGGCTACCATGCTTTAAATGATAATCAGAAAAATTTCTTCCTTGGTCTAATTGAAAGTTGAATAAATCAAAATAATTGGGCTCAATGCCCACCAATTTTGCAGTTCTTCTAATACCATTATTGATCAAATAAGTATCCAAAATAATCTCTGGACTTATTTTGTTGATGCCCGGCACCACTTCCTTGATGGCATCCAAATCCTGAGAATTTAGTCCTGGAGAAAATTTCTTTTTCTCTTGACCAGCTTCTTCTTCACCCAAAGCCTCTTCGCTTTGTACTACTACAGGCCTAATGACAATGTTATTCACTCCTACGAGTTTCATCTGCTCAATGACTTCTTGCTGAGCACCATTCCCGATGGCCAACATAGCTATCACAGCAGCGACACCAAAAATAATTCCTAGACCTGTTAAGATCGAACGCATTCTATTTGCCAATACAGCTTCTGTCGCTATATCCAAATTCATTAAAATCTTGTGTGATTTCATGAATTTGGCTTTGGTTTTCTTGGAAAATTATTTGGGTCCTTTTCTTGATCTGGTGCCTCTTTCTCTAAATTTCGTTTACCATTCAACTCTGGTAAAAGTGAAATTTCCGCCTCATTGTCTTCGGGAGCCGAAATATATACTTTGTCACTCTCACTTAACCCCAGCAATACCTGAGCCGCAACATCATTTATTTCTCCTACCTGAATTTCTTGTTTCCGATAACCAACACCATCTTTTAAATAAACATAAGTCACAGAATCTTGGAAATTATACAAACTCTCCAAAGGAATTGAAAGGGCCTCATCGATTATAGAGGTGAAAATTTTATTACTAGAAGTCATCCCAGGCTTGATCAAATCATCTACTTTGTCTACTTCTACAATAACTTCAAAGACTTTACTATCCGAGTTAGGTCTTTTCTGTCCTGAGTTCGCTACTCTAGAAACAACTCCAGTGAGCTGTTTGTCTGGAAGAGCGTCTAATCCTATAACCACTTTCTGACCCTTTTTCACTCTTCTGATATCTACTTCATTTACATACGTTTTGGAATTCATGGTACTCAAATCAGGCAAAGTAGCCACGACAGGATCCCACACATTTATCTGACTACCAGCCTTTATTTGTTGACCATTCCAATTCTTAGCATAAATCAACATCCCATCCTCTGGTGCCAATATTTTAAATTCCGACATGAGTTCTTTTAGCCCATTCAGCTCATTTTGAACTTGCACCTTTGCCCCTCTAGCCTGAACCATTTTAGCTACATTCTGCTGCCTTTTTATTTCGTAACTTTCTGTCTTTTGATTGTGGGCTCTTTTGGCTTTATCTAAGGCTATTTCATTCTTTTTTATAGTTGCAGGAGGTTCAAATTGTGATTGCTCTAACTCTAGCTCCTTCTCTTCAACAGCATACCTAAGATTAATCAACTCATCTCTCTTCTCTCTCATTTCCAAGGCTGTATCCAACTGTTGAGTCAAATACTTTGATTCAGCACCTTCAAAATCAATCTGCTTATCCTTGAATTTACCAGCCAATTCTGAGGGATCTAATGTAGCTACATATTGACCCTTTTTCACTCTGGTGCCCTCAGGTATAATATCCTGTATTGTAATTTGGTAAATTCGATGCTGACGAGCATTTGCAGGTCCTTGTATTTTCACCGAATTTCTAGCTTCGAGTTCTCCAGTAACATTTATTTCTGATACAAATTCTCCTTTTGTAACGTCAACAATAATAGCCGTGGATTTATCCGATCCGGAGCTGAATGAGAAGAAAAGAATAATCAGTCCTATTACAGAGCCAATTATAATGTAGGTTGTTTTTTTGTTCATGAGAGGATGATTTGGTAAACTACAGTTTTAGTTTTAGATGATAGCAACGTTGTGATTCAAGCAATTGTTGTGCTAAATCTTGTTCTATATGAAAAAAAGTTTATTAATAGTTAATTTACGAAATGATTTTCTGCGAACTTGAGTTGCCTGTAATAGGCAAAATCAGGCTCTCAGAAAAGCCTTGGCGGCAATTTGATCGCTAGCCAATTGAATTTTCAAATCCGAAATGCTTTCGAATTTTTTTTCATCTCTGATCCTATTGACAAAAGACACGGAAATAGATTTGTTGTACAAATCACCTGAAAAATCAAATATATTCACTTCCATCTTTTGAGAATTGCCGCCAACGGTTGGACGAAACCCAATATTCATCATGCCACTATGAACCTGATGACCTACCGTAACCTTTACAGCATAAACACCATTGCCCGGAATCAATTTATATGCTTCTTTGACTTCTATGTTAGCAGTAGGAAACCCAATCTGAGTACCAAGCTTTTTTCCATGCTCCACAATGCCTGTAAGTTCATAAGGTCGTCCTAGAAATTCACTCGCTACTTCTACCTTTCCATAGGCCAGAGCATTCCGGATTTTGGTAGAGCTGACCCCAATGTGGTCCACATCTAATCTTGGAATCTCCTGTACCTCAAATCCAAATTTCTTTGTGTTGGATTTCAAATAGTCAAAACTCCCCTCTCTATTTTTTCCAAAATGATGGTCATAACCTATCACCAATTTTTGTGTTCCAATTTTTTCAATGAGGATTTGCCTGATAAACTGCTCAGAGCTTAGCTTAGAAAACTCTTTTGTAAAGGCTAGTTTTACGAGATAGTCAATATTAGATTCTTCAATCAGCTTTGATTTTTCTTCGAAAGTGGATAAAAGCTTCAACCCTTTTTCATTGGGGTTGATGATGAATCTTG